>CAZTDL010000088.1:0-10591 GCA_964612775.1 uncultured Lentisphaeraceae bacterium | reverse complement strand
GGGCGATGCGAAAGGATTCGATTTCCAGTTGCAGGACCGCCGAGGTCTGGGTCATGACGGTCTGATAGCGGCCCGCAATCAACTCATCGGAATAGCCGCCAAAGATCCGCGACTGGCCCGGGTCCGGCCCAACGGATTGGAGGATGTGCCCGAATACCGAATCGATGTTGACTATGAAAAGGCAGGCACATTGGGCATCCCCGCCAGTTCCATCCACAACACCATTTCAACGGCTTTTGGCGGTGCCTACGTCAACGATTTCGTCAAAGACGGACGGGTCAAGCATGTGGATCTTCAAGCCGACGCTCGCTACCGCATGCTGCCGGAGAATCTGGAGAAGCTCTACGTACGCAACACGGAAGGGTTGATGGTGCCCTACTCCACGTTTTCGACAGGGCATTGGGCCTTCGGCTCCCCAAAACTCGAACGCTACAATGCCTTCCCTTCCGTTAACATCCGAGGTGAGCCCGCACCGGGAAGAAGTTCAGGCGAGGCGATGCAGGCCATGGAAGAGGCAGCCGCCAAACTCCCCCGGCAAATCGGTTTCGACTGGACCGGCCTTTCCTATCAGGAGCGGCAAGCCGGCACTCAGACGGCGCCACTCTTCGCGTTCTCCGTGCTCGTGATCTTTCTGTGCCTCGCGGCCCTTTACGAAAGCTGGACAGTCCCCGTTTCAATCCTGCTGGTTCTTCCGTTGGGCATCATCGGGGGCGTCCTCGCCTCAGGCATGCGCGGACTGCAAAACGACGTCTACTTCCAGATCGGCCTCCTGACAACCATGGGGTTAACCGTCAAGAACGCCATTCTGATCGTCCAATTCGCAAAGGCCCGTGTCGAACAAGGCATGGGGTTGATCGAGGCGACGATGGAGGGGACGAAACTGCGTTTTCGCCTGATCGTGATGACCTCATTGGCCTTCGGCTTCGGCGTTCTGCCCATGACCCTGACAAAAGGGGCTGGCGCAGGCGCTCAAAACGCCATCGGCACAGGCGTGTTAGGCGGAATGATCACAGCCACCTTCCTTGTCATTCTCTTTGCCCCGCTGTTCTATGTACTGATCCAAAAGACCTTTGGCAAGCGCACGAAAGACTGATGGAAACAACAGGGGGCAGCACTTGCAGAACAGGTCAAGCAAGCGGTGCCGCCGGCCCTGAAAAAACATACGGGGCAGGAATCTCTCACACCTTGTCCGGAACCACGTAGGGCGACCGGTATTCGCGCGTGAGCAGGGCGTTGGCCTCGGCGTCGCGGGGGAACGTCAGCGTCGCGGGGTCAAACGTCAGCGTGCGGCCCAAACGATAGGCGATGTTTCCCAAATGAATCACCGCGCAGGAATAGAATCCGTCCTCGATGCCCTTGTTAAACGTCGCGGGATCGGGTTCACGAACCGCTTTAATGAAGTTCTCGTAGTGATTGCCTAAACCGGAACCGGTCTCGCCGGGTTCGCGCTTCTCGCCCATAAACGTTCGCCACTCGTTCACATCCTTGGCCATATAGCCTTTGGAACCGAAGAAGAGATTGCCCGTCACGTTACCTCCGCTGGTGGCCTTGTACCCGTTGCCCTGCGACGCGCCCTTGAGCCACATCGCATCCTCGCCGTTGCCGATCCAGTGGCGAACCTCAAACTGCAGAATCTTTTTCTTGTCTCCGCCGCCCTCGGAATTGGGAAACTCGAACATCGCCATCAGCACATTAGGCGTTTCCTGCGCATCGTCAAACATGAAATGCCCACCCATGGCCGTGATCTTGGTCGGCAGCGTCACGCCCAGTCCCCACCGCGCGATATCCATCTCGTGCACGCCTTGGTTCCCCATGTCGCCGCAGCCATACTCCCAGTTCCAATGCCAATTGTAGTGGAAACGGTTTTTGTTGAACGGACGTTTTGACGCGGGGCCCAACCACAGGTCGTAGTCCACACCCGCGGGAACCGGTTCGTCCGGATAACGGCCGATGGTGTTACGCCTTTTATAGCAGAGGCCTTTGGCCATGTATACTTCACCCAAACCGCCCTTGTGCAGAAACGCGGCCATGGACTGCGAGCACGGGTTACTGCGCTGTTCCGCACCGTCCTGGACAAGCACCTTGTACTTTCTGGCGGCCTCCACCAACTTCTGTCCCTCGTAGACATTGTGACAACAGGGTTTCTCGACCGACACATGCTTACCGGCCTGAATCGCCCATATCGCCGCGAGCGTGTGCCAGTGGTTCGGCGTCACAACAGACACCGCATCAATTTCCTTGTCCTCATACAACCTGCGCAAGTCGGTATACGTTCTCGGCGTCTTAAGCCCGTTGACGGTAAAATATTCCTTGATGACAGGCGCGAACTGATTCTCGTCCACGTCACACAGCGCCGCCACCTCAACGTTCGTCAGCTTGTTGTAAGCCTGAATATGACTCCGCCCCATGCCATGGATACCGATGACCGCCACGCGCACACGATCATTTGCGCCCGCCCATGCCTTATTTGTTCCCCACAACATCGCGCTGCCCGTAGCAGCCATAAATTGACGTCTTGTCATTCTCAACCTCCATTCAGCACGCGCAATGACACCGCGAAAGAATGATCAAAAGCACCGGTCATACCGCTAACAGGACGCTTTCGCACGCGGTTTCAATACAAGCGCGAGCACGACTCCAATCAACAGAACACAACCGACCGCCGACAGAATCACGCCCCTTTTGACCACCTTCGAACGATACTTAAACAGGACACGATGCTCGCCGCCAGGCACCATCACGCCCCGCTGCGTGAAATTGACTCGTAAGACGGGATGCTCAATGCCATCAACCGTGGCGACCCATCCCGGATAATACATATCCGCCAACACAAAAAGTTTGTTTCCGATCGACTTTGTTTGCGCCATCACCTCTGTGGCTTTATCGATAACAATCCGAACCTCACCGATATCCTCCTTTGGCCCATTCCGCAGCTTCTCCTCGACGCTTTGCGCATCGGAGGCACAATGCAGAATCGATTCTTGACGCAAGTTCAACGTCCCCGCGACCGCCAAACGCTGAGCCTCTTTCGCCGTTTTGACGAAGCGCACATGCGAGACAAGCCGCGCACGAGGCAACGTCCCCTTCAGCCGATAGATATTAAAATTCGGCATTCCCTTCACACGTTCCAGCCGCTCAGAAAAAACGGACGAGGGCAGAAACAACCATCGAACCGAGCAAATCTCCAACCAGTCATAATAGGCGGAAGGCGCATAAAATTCACCGGGGCGCGCTTCGCACAACGCTTCGATCAAACCATGACGATTATGATCGCCGATCAGGTCCACCGCCCAAGAGGGCGAAATTCCCGCATAAGCATTCAGGGTCGGCACACCGTGCAACAGATTCGAATTGGGCTGCAAAAGATCGCGTTGGATGATATAGGGCGTCAGATCCTCTGCCCACCCATACGCCTCATAAAACGCCGCCTTATGCTGTTCGAGCGCACTGGGCGCATAGACGCGTCCACCTTCCGGATCAGTCTTTACGACCGACACGGAGGCGGGAGGCGTCAGCCACTGTCCGCTGTCGACCAGAGGATTCTGACGACGATTGTACCAAACCAGATCGACTACCGTGATACACGCCAAGACGATCCCCAAGCAAGCGGCGACAGCCTTACGACGGTTGTGCGGCTCACGCCGGGCCACCGCAGTCTGCAGGACCGTGAGACCGACACCTCCGAGAAGCGCCAACGCCAATTCCACAACAAACAGGAAACGCGTGGGAAAACGGAACGTTTTAAGTCCGGGAAGACACTCGTACGCGATCCTGTAAACCGGCGTCGAAGCCCCGAGAACCAACAAATAAGCAACCAATCCCGCGAGCGCCCAGAACGTGACAGCCAAACCGCGACGGGTCAAAACGGCAGAGCGCACCTTGCCTGTTCGCCAAACAAGGCCTGCAACTGCGGCGATAGCGGCAAGCGCCGTCACCAACCCCACATAGCCGTAATCCTCCCAAAAAATACTCCGATGTCGGTAACTCATGTCAGAAACATCACCGTTGATATACGGGATGAAAAACGTAAAGAAATTGGGAAGATAGTATTTAAAACAGGTTGCCCACTCATATGTGCCGCCGCCGCTGCGGTCAGAGATGCCGCCCAGTTCCTTCAACGGCAAAACGACCGTCATTCCGACCAGAGCGCCAACCGCGACCGCCATTAGCGCGCCGACGCAAAGAACGGCAACAGGCGTGACTCGTTCGGATATCGACAACGGCCTCGCGGAATAAAACAGACCGAAGGATCGAAAGACAACCAATGCGGCATAGAACAACGCAGAGATGTAAACTGACTGAGGAAAACAGGACAAGAGTTGCAACCCGAAAAAACCGCTAAACAGAGCCAACCACAAAAGCCGAGCTCGCGATAGCAGACCTCGGGATGAGGCACGTTCCAAACAGTACAAAGCCCATGGAAAAAACGCAACAGCCCCGATCACCCCCAAATGTCGGAGTTGACAAACAAAAAAACCCGACCACGCGAAAGAAAAGCCCGCAAGAAAAGATCCGGATCGACTCGATCCGAGCCTACGCGACAGCACATAGGTCCCCAGCGCCGCCGACAGAAGAAAAATACTCCAAAGAACACCGAGCGCTTGAGCCGGAGGCAACGCCGCAAATAATACCACATTGAAAGGATCCAGTATCAACGGCATACCGGTCATCACCCGCGGCGTCCAGACCGGCCACTCTCCCTCCCTCAGAATCCGGCCCGCCTCAACATGGGCAGGGAACTCGCCGTCGACGAGATCAGACACAAAAACATCGTCCGGTATCGGGATCGCGCGACCGGTCACAACCTGATGGTACGGCGCCAATACGGCGATAACCAACAAGAACGCCGCCAACCGGCGCACACGCGCTAAACCCGAAAGAAAACCACAAAGAAAAGGCACGTTTTGAATTACGTTATCAGTTTTACTTTTCATCATAATCAGTCAACGTCAGATGGACTCACATTAACATGATCCGGCAAGCGGTTCAACCGAATAACGGAACACGGGGCGCATCCTATCTCTCGGGAACTGGTATAGTACTCGTGTTTTCTGGAGTGGTACCAGAAAACACGAGTACTATACCAGTTCCCGAGAGATAGGATGCGCCCCAGAACACGGCGACACGGCGATATTCTTTGAAAATTCGCCGCATGTCAAAGAATGGCCCGACGTCCTTTTACGTGAAAGGTCAATTTCCGTAAATCGCCTATCCGACTGAACCACGCTTAAACGCTGAATGAACGGATGTGCAGGCTGACAGCAGCACACAACGGGCCGACAACTCAAGCAAATGACCTCCCGGCCGCCAACGGAAACAGAAAACTTTACTGCGCGTGTTGCTTAATCAGGACCGTTAGCCGTTCTGCGAGCTTTAAATACCCCGCCGCATTGGGATGGAACATGTCACTCTTCAGCGTCGGTGAAGATAGGATTTCGGGAAGCGACTGCCCCTCATAGGGCACACCATATTCATGAGCCAACTCGCCATAAAAAGCCGGTGCCTTCAGAATCAGTCCCGGGCGCGGCACACCGAGCAGAACAACATCGGCACCTGTCGCCTGCGATGCCGCGATCATCATGCGCAAATGCCGCGTGAGCGTCATATCGTCAATTTTGCGCAACATGTCGTTACCGCCATGGCAAAGAATGACAAGCTGCGGCTTGTGCTGACGCAGAAGCGCAGGTAATCGCGCCGTCCCCTCTTCGGTTATCTCGCCGGGAATACCCGCATTAATGACGCGGCATCCCAACCGCTTGGATAACACGGCAGGATAGCTCTCCTCATCCGCCGCGCCCGTACCAGCGGTCAGACTGTCGCCAAACGCCAGAACGACCGAATCGGGCGTCACCCGCTGAAGTTCCTTGGGCCCGCCGCAACCACACACCACGGCGAGCAAAACAATTCCCGCACCGCATTTCATGACGCGACGCCCCTTCTCTTGCTCCGTTGTGGACAGCGCGGAAACGCCCGACAGGCGGCTCGAAACCGAACACGCCGTTTCGTCTTTCATGTCTTTTCGGGTTTGCCGGGCACCGCGCCCTTGAATTCTTCCACCATCGCGACATCGCCCTTCTCGAAGTCTTCGGCGCGAAGCGGATAATTCATGTTGTAGAAAGGCGATTCCTTGTTCTCCAGCAGATCGGACATGCGAACCATCTGGCCCGTATAGGCGGCCAGCGTACCGAGCAGGCCGCTCGCGGTCGCCATGGCCACCTGCTCGCCCTCTTGCAGGTAGTTCCCGCTCACCAAGCCCGAGAGGAAGTCGGCGTGCTCCATCGTATACATATTGTCGTCTCTTCCGGCTATGGCTTTCTCATCGAATGGGAAAGCCTCGCTCTTGCCATCCGGACGAAGGATCTTGCTTCCCAGCACATCGATCTGACCGGTCGTGCCGCTAAGCATCGTGCAACACCGGTCGAAACAGCCGTTGATTTGCCGAGCCACCGCGTGGATATGCAAACCGTTGTCATAATCATAATCGATGCCAAAACAGTCGTAGGTGTTGCCTGTAGACCGCTGGTGACGCGCGCCGATGCCCATCGCCTGTTTCGGCAAGCGTCCTATAAACCAGTTCGCCAAGTCGATCTCATGCACCGCCTGCTCGGTCAGATGGTCGGAAGACATCTCGCGGAAATGATACCAATTGTTGGCCAAATACGAGGCATTGGAGTCCTCGGGACGACGACGGCGCAAATAGTTCGCAGGGCTCATGGCACCGTGACAACGATACACCACACCACCTCGAATCTCGCCGATAACACCATTTCGAACGGGCCCGATCATGCGCAGCGCGCGGTTGTTGTGACGATGACAGGTGCCCGACAGGATCGAAAGTTTTGCAGCCTTGGCAGCCTCGACCACCTGTAGAAAATGACGCAAACCGGCGGGATCGGTCGCGATCGGTTTTTCCGCGAAAATGTGTTTTCCAGCCCTGACACAGGCCTCAGCATGGCGTGCGCGGAAAATAGGCGGAGCGGCCAGCAAAACAATTTCGGCATCCGTCTCCATGACATTCTTGTAGCCGTTAGGGCCGCTGAACGCGAACTTCTCATCGCAACCGTTCGCCTTGCAAACCGCAGCGGCTTTCTCCAAGAAAAAGTCTGCGGCACCGACCAATACCGCTTTGTGTCCAAGCCGCGTCGCTGCCGCCATGATATTTTGTACCGCGCCGGAACCGCGTCCACCGCACCCGATAAGCGCAACCTTGAACACGCGTTGCGTCTGGCCAAAAGAGATTGAAGGCGCCGTCGCCAATGCTCCTGCACCCGCCAAAAACGTCCGTCTTGAAACGATCATGTGCTTCATCCTTTCTTAATCCACAAGGTCGACCCTTGGGCTATTCCATTCTTATACGCCCATCCCGGCAAAGAAACGATCCATCAAGGCACTGTGTTCAGAGTCCGTAAAACCACCGCTTTCGATAGTGACCCAGCCGTTATACCCGATCTCGTCTATCACGGCGCGAACCGACTTCCAATCAATGCTGCCTTGACCGATCGGAACGAAATCGCCATCGTTATTCTTTTCGCGATCAATCTTGAAATCCTTGATATGCAGCTTAACGATAGTCTTGTTGAGAGCCCGCAGCCAAGCTTCTGTCTGCACATAGCGGATGCTGTTTCCGAGATCGAGATACGCCCTCACCTGCTTATCATTGAACGACCTCACGAACCCCGCCGCGAAGTCCGGCAGAACCCAGAGATTGTTCCAGACATTCTCGAGCGCGAGAGTCACGTTCGCGCGTGCCGCCACGGGAATCAGCTCCTCCACCGCAATTCTTGTGAGCTCTGTCGCTTTGTTCTGCGCCTCAATATAAGCCGCAAACGGCGCGTTGTCTCCGGCGACTACCGATTTGACGATCAACGTCTTAGGATCATAATCGATCTTAAACTGTGACGGCTTCGGCATGACCCCTCCGAGGCGGCCGCAAGGCACCAGCAAAATCGCATCCGCGCCGTAGGCGGCGGTCACCTGAATCAGCCGCTTCACATCGTCGATCGATTTTCTCCGCGCCGCAGGATCGGCATTGTTCAAATCGGCCCAACCGCCCATAAAGGAGTGGATTTTGAGGCCGTGTTTCTCTGCGGTAAGCCGTCCCTGTTCGGCCTGTTCGATGGTGACGTCTTTTTTTTGCAGTTCCATGCCGGGGAAGCCTGCCTTAGCGATTCGCTCGCAGGTCGCATCGTCCGCAACACCCGCAATCAGCGCCTTCTGCAACTTCGTTTTAAATGCGGCCCTCTCCGCCGCACGCGAGGCCAAAGGCAACCCCGACACGATTCCAGCCGCCGCAGCGGTTTTCAGAAAGTTTCGTCTATTCATTTCATCCCTTTCGGTTTAAGAGCCCCCGTCTTTTAACATCCGTCTTTCACGCCCTACCCGGAACCGGTGCCACGCCTTCCGCCGGCATCGGAATATCATTCGTGCGTTCAAAATCAGATGCCGTAAACGTCGCATTCATGTTGTAAAACTCAGACTCCGTATTTGACAGCAGATCAGACATGCGCACCGTCCGGCCCGAATAGGCGGAAAAAGTCCCCATAATCGTCGTGGCGGTCGACATTGCAACCTGTTCCCCTTCGTTGAGAAGATTACCGTTTAACAAGCCTCCGAGAAAATCGCAATGTTCCATGATCAGACCGTTCTCGTGGCGGTCCTTGATCCGAGCCTCGTCATACTGAACCTCTTTACCGTCGAACCGCGTTATCTTGCCGCCGCAAGCGATCTCGCCCTCTGATCCGACCAGCAGCGTACCGCAGCGGTCCGAACATCCGGCGATGTGACGACCGATCGCCTGCACGTGGACGGAGTCGCCGTAGTCGTAGTCGATGGCCATGCAGTCGTAGATGTCGCCGATGCCGGCCGGCCGACGATGGCGTGCGCCGATCGCCATCGCCGTTTTCGGAAAACGTCCGATAAACCAATTGGCGAGATCGATCTCGTGGATCGCCTGTTCCGTGATCTGGTCGCCGGACATTTCCCAAAAATGATACCAATTGTTGCAGAGGTAGGAGGCGTTCGACTCCTTGTCGCGACGCGGCCGGACCCAAATGCCACCGTGGCAACGATACACCTGCCCCGCAAGGATACGCCCGATCACACCGTTTTGCACAGGACCGATCTGTCGGAGATACCTGTTCGAATGGCGATGCAGCGTGCCCGAAAGGATCGACAGATTCTTGGCTTTGGCCTCCGCAACGCCTTTAAGAAAATGACGCAGACCTGCCGCATCGGTAGCAACCGGTTTTTCGGCAAAAACATGTTTTCCGGCCGTTACGCATGCTTCAAGATGCAATGGACGGAAGATCGGAGGCGTCGCCAACAGCACGATTTCGGCATCAGACTCCAAAACCTTTTTATATCCGCCGGCACCGCAAAAAGCGAACTTCTCATCGCAACCGTTCGCCTTACAGACCGCAACGGCTTTCTCTTGAAAGAAATCGGCTGCAGCGACCAGCACCGCCTTATGACCAAGCCGTTCCGCAGCCGCCTGAATATTCTGTACCGCCCCGGAACCGCGCCCGCCGCAACCGACAACCGCGAATTTGAAAACGCGCCGTGCCTGTCCGAACGTGACAGACGGAGCCGCCGCCAACGCCCCCGCCCCGGCCAGAAGCCCCCTCCTCGAAACCTGCCTCAGCACCATAGCCCTTTACCCCTCGTAAATTAAAAACCCCTTTGGTTATAACCCAACCTACAATGAAATAGTTTATGGGTTGGCCACACAGTTGTCAACGTCGAGGTTCACGATTTAAAAAAGGGCGCGGATAAAGACTCTAGGCCGATGAGAACGCTTTGCAGAAACAATTCGTGCGTAGACCCGCATCGAAGCGTTCGGGTACGCAAAGCAGTCGTGCAAGCGTTAGCGTTGGAAAAAAATGTCGCCTCGCGTAAATGCGGCCCATGCCGTCTCAAACCACAGATCGCACAGAGGCAATGGGCGGCAAGGCACCCAGCGGTGATGCAGGCGTCCGTCGGCTCGTACAAGCGTCTCTTGCACCTTCGTTCGGAACAACGGCTCTTCCGGCACAATCTTTCCCAGCCCGTCCACCACCAGCGCAGAACCTCTGCTTCCCGCGCCGGACCGGAGACAAAAGGCCTGCGCCGCGAGATAAACAGCGTGCGCGTAACAGAGTTGCCGGTTCTCAAACGCGTGTATCCAATCGTGCTGACAAGCCACGCGGCACCCCTCATTCGCAAGTCGTGCGTTCTGTTTGCGCGCATCTGACACCGCCAGCGCCAACGTGCCCTCAGACCTCAAATGCGCGCCAAAACGACTCATGCGCCGTTGAAACTCGCTGCGGCACGCGTGCCATGTCCACGTTGAAACGGCACACCTTTGGGCAAAACGCAGATTCTCTGTCAGCGTGGTATTCAACGCCTCCGAAAAATCGGTTCCGCTCAAACTTCCGGACGCATAAGCGGCCGCAATATAGGCCGCGGCCCGGATTCCACCGACTTGACCGGCGTTGAGCGCCGTGCCACCGGGACGGCCCACACCGTGCGAACCGTTCACTTCGCCCACAGGAAAAAGATGATGGAGATTGACGGACTCCCACCAGCGATTCGCCGCAAGGCCGCCATTATTATG
>CAZTDL010000087.1:0-10635 GCA_964612775.1 uncultured Lentisphaeraceae bacterium | reverse complement strand
CCTTCCTATCGCTCACAATCCAACCGCCGGAAAACGCGCACGGTCTATTGGCAACAGCAGCCATCGGTGTCCGCCACCGCAAGATAAGATCAGGAGCAGCTTTTGTTCGTCGCACGCTTCGTGTCAGAAGCGTTCTCTGAGGCAAAAAGAACGTGCCGAGTGTAATCGCACAGGCCGCAACAAACACTGCGGGCAAAAGCATTCTTTTTGCATAATGACAGCTCATTTTGCCAAACTCCACGAGAATGACACAAATCCGCGCACGGCACCTTTTGCCTGACCGCGCAACAGCGCCTGTTCAAAAACAGCGGCCGATTTGCCCCACGGTGAAAGAAGAAGGAGATGAATCACCGAACCGTCAACTTCCGTTTCCAAATAAAAACGGCAGGATCCCGTACGCTCGGGTAAAGCGCCCGACGGCAGCGGAAATTTGAAGCCTGCCGCAACTAACGAGGCGTCAAGACTCGGACGGATTCCAGGCGTCGCTTTCCGTAACCGTACGACGTCAGAGGCATCAGCCGCAGAAGCAATCCGAAGATCCGGCAACGGCTGTGGCAACGGCGAGACTGCGGCGGGCTGCCATCTTCCCGGATAAACAGCGCCCTGTTCCAAGAATGAAGGCGACGGTAAAGCGTCGTTCAGGTCAACGGCTTCCAACTGCATCTCATCGTCGCCCTTTCCTTCTGGCCTCCCCTCCGCCGTCCAAGACGTCCGCATCCTTTTAAGAGCTTGTAAGGCATAGGCGGGGTCCAACAGCACATATGAGGCCCGCGCATCCGGCAGCGGAGCAAAAACACGCGCCTCATATAATACCGCCGACATCGGCAATTGGGACCAGAGCAGGATCACAACACCTAAGAGAAGAAAAGCCTGCCACCAAAACAGGATCGGACGACGTGCCGCCTTGGCCCGGTAGCGATACACGCTTTTCCCGTTTGTTTCCATGATTTCAGCTCCAACGCAAACAGCAGGCCAGGCTCACTCCGGTTTTTCGGCCACGTTAACCCGTTGCACACCAGCCGCACGCGCCGCATTTACGAACCGCATCACATCGCCGTGCGGCACACGTTTATCGGCCAGCAAAAGCAACTCACGTCGCGTTCCGACTGTCACCCGGTTTTTCAGGCGATCCAATAAAATCGTCATCTGGTCCTCGTCTTGCGTCGAATACCGCTCGTCATCAAAAAAAATCAAAGACTCACTGCCTCCCGGCGTATCGCGATCAACCTGAATCATCAAAGCGGTGAGCCCTTGATGAAGGCCCTCACGCAAAGGCGCACGCGGCAAATCAAATACCATGCCCGGGCTGATGACCAGACGACCATGCACGGCCAGCAACACGGCGATAAGAATCACCGCGTTAACCCATGGGATGGCAGCCAACAACGACTGAGCCCAAGCCCCTCCGAAACGATAGATGCTGCGATGCCGGCGAAGCTGAATGCCTAAGTTTTCTCTTTTTTCAGACCACATGACGCGTCCTTCACAACATCGACGTATCTTGCTTTGTCAAATAGGCCACAATCTCAGAAGCTGAGGCCTCCATGTCCAATACGATTCGTTCGATCCTCACCATTAACATCGAGTACATCGCATGACAGGGAATCGCGACCAAAAGTCCAGCAACCGTAGTCACCAGCGCTTGCATCAAGCCTGCAGTCAGATCCGTACTCTGCACCACAGGAGCCTGCGCGTTCATCGTTTGCACAATGCTGACCACGCCTAAAAGGGTTCCCAACAATCCCAACAGCGGCGCGATCTGGCAAGTGACGGCCAAGGATGCCAAGCGACGCTCCAAACGCGAAATCTCGGCCCTCCCCGTGTTTTCCACAGCCGCTCGGATCGCCTCAGGCGTCCCTTGGCGATGTCGGATCGCCGTCAAAACAACAGCCGCAGCGGGACCAGGCGTATCCTCACAAATCATCATCGCCTCTTCAATGTTCCCGTTCTCTAGCACGTTACAAACGCCCTTGAGGAAATCGCCATAGTCGATCTGCGCACGCCGCAAATGCAACAAGCGTTCGAAGAACACCAGAAGCGCCGCAATGCCAAGAAGCACGATCAGCCCAAAAACCCAACCGCCTTGTAACACCATGGTCATGAAACACCCGCCTTCTTCGTACGCAGCCGTTCGATCCGTTGGCGCGCCTCTTCTTCGCCTGGAACACCCGCCTGAATCATGCGTTGCAACACACGCACCGCTTGTTCGGGTTGACCCTTCTGCTCATACAATTCCGCCACATTGAATGTCGCGCGGACAAACAAACTCGTGCTCATTTCATCAAACCAAGTCCCGCGTTGACGCTCATTCTGATAGCGGATAATCACTTCGGAATAGTACTGGTCTATTGCGTCATCAATATGCTTCATTTTCTCCAGACAGCGTCCGGCCTTAAACTGAAGCTGCAGTGTCAACCCCGGCGTCAAATGATCCAACTCCAGCATCGCGCGATACGTCACCAAAGCCTCCTGATAACGCAACCCGTTATCCGCGCCCATCGCAAACAGACAGTCCCCCTTACGCAACAGCGCCATCCTGCTCCATTCACTGTCGGGGGCTTGCGAAATAATCTGGTCCAGCAAAAGCACGGCCTCATCGAAACGCGCCAACTCCATCAGAGCATCCGTCTGCACAAGCAAAGCCTCCGGCAGCCGTTTACTCTGAGGGTAGGTGCGCACCAAACGCGTGACCAGTTCGATCATTCCCGTAAAATCATTCCCGCCAAACGCCGAACGCGCCCCCCAGACCAACGCCGCATCCGCCCAACGGCTTTTCGGCCAGCGCGTGGTGTACTCCAGAAAAAACCGTTTAGCGTCATCATATTTGCCACGATTGAAATCGAATTTCCCTAGCCACAACATCATATCAGAGAGCCGTGCCGATTCAGGAAAATCAAGCAGGAACGAGGCCGCAACCGCACGCGCCTCCTTATCCTTGCCCACCCCATACAAACAGAGCGTCAACATGAACCGAGGCTCATCCCGGTGCTCGGGATCATTCTCCGCCGCAGACGCAAAATCCTGCATCGCCGCCTCAAAACGATAAGTTTTATAATGGATCTTGCCCCGCCCCATAAAGGCTTCGACACGCACGTTCTTCTGATTGAACGAACCCAACACGTTCGTGTATGTCTTGACGGCCGCATCGAAATCGCCCGCCTCCGTTTGCAGCGCCGCAAGCCGCAGCATGGCTTTCGGAGCGACTTCGCGATCGGGAAAGGCCTCAACCACTTTTTTATATTGCCGACTCGCCTCCACATGCTCACCGGCACGTTCAAGGCATTCCGCACTTTGAAATAAAGCGCGATCCGCATAAATCGATTGCGGATACATTGCAGACAGCTTCGCGTAGATCTGCGAGGCTTCGACATACTGGGCGTCTGCCAACAGCGCATCCCCCTGTTTAAACAAACATTCGGCCTTCACCAGCTCATTGGTAGCGGCTTCCGCCGACCGCTGAAAGATACCGCTAGCCTCGGCAAAGCGCCCCAATTGCATCAGAGCCCAGCCACGACCCTGCAACACCGACACATCCAGCGAGGATGAGGGATACGTATCCAAAAAAATGCGGTATTCCGATGCAGCCCGCTCGGGCCGTTTGGCCTGCAACAGCGAATCGGCGAGCTTCAGTTGAGCCTGCATAGAAGAGGGATGCTCAGGAAACTCACGCACCAAAGACTTGATCAGCGTTTCGCCCTCGTCGATCGTTTTCCGGTCTGCAGTCAACAGATCCCCCAAACGGAAGCCAGCCAAGCGTCTCGTCGAAGGCTGTTTCGCACGATCATAGGCAGAACGCGCATAAGCCAAAGCTTCATTCGTTTCTCCGCTGTTAAACGTATAGACGCTCATTTCGACCAACGCTTGCACACGAGCCGATTCGGTCACCCGTTCATTCATCGCAAGCTGATTGAAGATCATCGTCGCGTCGGCACTCTTTCCCTGCCGCATCAGAATACGTCCGCGCAACAAGATACCGTCATTCATCGCGTCATCAGAAACAGACAGCTCTGACTGTAATTTCAACACCTCCAAAGCGGCGTCCGAACGACCGGACTGATCTAACGCGATGGCCCACTCCAACGCATTCGCCGAACGCGTTGAAACATTCGTGGACGTTCTGTCCACTTCGGCATAAAGACCAAAAGCGCCCGGCAAATCTCCCGAAGCCAAATGGGCCCGCGCCGCAATCCGCCGCAACGGATCGGCAAAAGCCGGATCACGTTCCTTCGCGGCCTCGGCCACCTGCGCCGCAACGAGAGGCTGGCCAACGTTCAACAGTGCCAGAGATCGCCAGTACGCGAAGGCACCTGAAGCGGGTGCTTTCTGGATCTCCTTATCGCACGCCTCCAATTGCCTAAGCATCTCGGCATATAACCCCTGTCCATCCAAGGCCTCAAGAAGCACCAGCAATGATTGAGAAGCATCCGAAGTCCCGTTTTTCAACGCTTTTTCCGCATGCGTTTGTGCCACAGAATAAAGGCGATCATGCAACGCGGCACGCGCCGTCTCCAGATCTCCCGCCCATAAACTGCATACACGTCCCGCCGCAGTCAAAAGGATAAAAAAAATGAGTAAACGATGCAAATGACCAATCCTCTTCTCTCATCATTGATTCACAGCGCACGGACACACTGCAAACGTGTGTGCAATCGGTTTGCGCACAGAAAAAATCTCTCGCTCCAGCGATTCGACTTTAGCGGTAACCTCACCACGCCGCTCCCAGTTTTTCATATAATTGAGAACCTTCCCCTCGTAATAGCCTGTCTTGGCCATTTTCGTTTCGGCAAAAACCTTTGTCGCCGCCAAATCATCGGGATTGATCTGCCGATGTTTGAGAAAACAACGAACCGCCGCATAATCGCGCAAAACGGTCTCCGTCGACCGACGCATCTCATTTAGCTTCGCAACAGCCTGTGCCTGCTTCACCTGCGGTGCCGCGGCATTCAATGCCAAGTTGACGCCTTTCGACAACGCTTCTGCGGTATAACGTCCAACGGGGCTGTCGTCGATCCTCAGTTCATACGTACCGGCGTTTAAACCTTTCACCGCCACAATTTCCTGATCAAGTTCCTGTTCAATGGGCAACTGATCAAGAATGGGCAACGCCGCAGAATCGACGGGAAAAGGCAGAGCCCTTTCGAGTACCGTGAAAACACATATCCCGTCCTTCTTCGAAACCTCCGTTACAGACGCGTTCGAAACCTCCACAACCCGACACGCGACCGCATCGACAACCACACGAGAAACAAGCGAGGGAGCACCCTGCGCCTTCAAAAAAAGCCAAGCCATCATCAGATGACCCGGAGCACCCGGATGCACCCTGTCCGGTCCCACAATCGTATAGGTCGGGTCCCGCTTCTGCTGCTCTGCATTGAAGGCCGTCATAGGCGCATGGAAATCCACAACCACCCCGTTATTTTTCACGGCCAGTTCGCGCACCAGTGCCGCGCAACGTCCCAGCCCATCGTTACAGCCGGGCTGATTATTGTTCCTGTTATTAACGCCGGTCTGATCAAAAGGCGAAGGGGTTATGAACACGAGATGTGGTTCGCCAGCCTCGTTTCGAACGCGGGCCACCAGCTTTTCCATATTATTCTGATATCCGTCTAAAGCACGTTTTTGAGCGGTCCTGCGGCTCTCGTCAGGATCTACCACATAATTGCCGCGACCGACATCATTCATACCGAACATGAATACCACCGAAGTCGGTTTCTTGTCGGTCACATCCTCACTTAACCGGCCTAACGCGCCTCCCGCTGAATCGCCCGACACACCTGCATTCACAAACCGGATCGTACGCTCTGGAAAACGCGTCAAATAATAGTCATAGATGAAACTGTGGAACCGACCGCCATGCGTGATGCTGTCGCCGAAAAAGCAGACGGTTTCCCCGTCTTTGAAAACCTCGCCGCATACGACCGACGACAACAAGGCAAACGCAACTACCGAGAGGATACGTTTCATTCTTTTTCTCCCAAACAAGGCAAAAAACAAGAGATCTGCCGAAAGGCCTTCAACATGGCGGTATTTTGCCATGTTGAAGGTTCGCGGTCGATACTAAAGGGTGCGATCTCCTTTCAGAGAAAGAAAACGCACTCTTAAGAGATTTAATTGTTGCGCAATGGATCAGAACCGATAACCCACAGTCGCGATCAAGATATCAATGCCATCGTTCGGCTGTTTGATTGAAGCGTTCGAATAATGCATATACCTGAAACTGAGATCGACTTTATCGTCGATAAGGACGCCCGCACCCACCCGGTCTTCGAACTGAAACGCCGTCGTCATATCGCGATTTCCGATATCCATATCAGAAATGCCGGCGATACCGATTCCCCCTTCAACATAGGGTCTTATCAAATTATTCTCGTCACCGAAGTAGTAAATAAAGACGGGAGAGAGAGCCACACCATATATCTCGTCCGAGCCTTTTTTCCAATAATTCAGGGACGCCTCATAATACAAAGACAAATACCCTGTTGCATTGGAAAACCAATGGAAGTCTGAGTCCTTCCGGAGACCCAAACGGTAAATGTCTATTTTGTCATGGCTTTGGCCTGCGCCAAACGAAGCGGAGTCGATAAAAGCCCCGTCCTCCGCATAAACAGAGACACCGATCATTACGACACCGATAATACTCATCCATTTCATCGCTTCACCTTTCTTTTGATGTTTTTTTATCGCATCCCCCTCATCCCGACAAGCCACATCATACATCAACTTCAGTTGGCACAACCGGATCAGGAATCTTTGCGAGATCCTTTTTGATCTTTCGGCTTTGAGCCTTGTCCGATTGACCAACGACCAGATAGATGGCCGGAATGAAGTAGAGGGAAAGCAAAGAAGACACGATCATGCCGCCGACCGAACCGATACCGATGCTGGCGCGCATTTCCGAACCCAGTCCCGTACCCATAGCCATCGGCAACATGCCGAACAGGGCCGCCACGCTGGACATCAGAATCGGCCTGAATTTGCATTTCACGGCCGTGATCATCGCCTGACGCTTATGATAGCCCTGTTCACGCCGTAGCGTATTCACCTCGTCGATCAATAAAATCGCCGCGTTAACCACCACGCCCACCAGCATGATACCGGCCAACTGTCCGAAAATAGACACCGAGGTTCCCGTGTAATAAACGGCCATGTAAAGGCCCAGATAGCTGAACGGCACCGTCAAAAGAATAATAAAAGGCTGGGACCACGACTCCAACAGCGCGGCCAACAACAGATAGGTTAGCAGAATGGCGACCAGCATCACCAAACCAAACTCCTGCACCGCCTCCGCCATTTTTTCAGCCATGCCCGAGAATTTCATCACATATCCGGACGGGAGAAGCGCTTCAAGAAGAACCGTCTCACGTGCAACCGTCGTGCCCATCCCATACCCTTTCGCGACGTTGGCGTACAGCGTCACGGAACGGACCTTGTCATAGCGCACAATCTGAGTAGGCTGGATTTTGTCCGACGACTTCGTTACCGCATTAAGAGGCATCGGGCGTCCGTCGGGCCCCGGTAAGTTCATGGCGGATATCTGCTCACGACCCGCCTGCTGCACGTACCGCACACGAATGTCGTAGGACCGGTCCCCCTTCTTGTACGTGGTGGCCTTGAGTCCCGCCACATTCGCGCGCAAAATCATACCGAGATCGGAGGAGGCCACCCCCATATCGTGCAACACCGCACGATTAGGGCTCAGGCTGATCTCGGGGCGTCCCGGGCGAACCGAATTACTCACGTCGGATGTCGACGGGTCTTCTCCGAAACGAACCTTCGCCTCGGTCCCGACGCGGTTCAACGTTCCCAAGTCGGGACCGGACACCATAATAACCGTGTCCTGCTCACTACCGCCCACGATACTCGGAACCATCACGGACCACAAACAATCGGACTCGTCGTTCGCCTGCTGCCGGATACGCGCCAAAACATCGGCGATTTTGTCATGCGGGCGATCAATCATCGATGAAAGACGAAGTTGTATTTCGGCCATATAACTGCCTTCGGAGACCTGGCCGATGATGCCCTGCCCCTTGCCATTCGTCACCAGCACATGCCGTACGGCCGGATCCTTGGCCAAACGAGTGGCCAAGGCCTGCGAACGTACAGCCGTATGGCCCAGATTGCTGTCCGCCGCATATTCCAACCGTACGGAAATATCCCCCATATCGGTCTGGGGAACAAAATCGGACTGTATTCTCTTCGCATAGAAATACAAGCCGACCCCACTGACAGCACCTATGGCCACCACGAACAGCAAGGGCACTCTCAGCACGCCGCGCACCGAACGGACATAACCAGCCTCCAGTCGCTTATAGAACCAGTCCCAAGGCATCAATACGCGGGTCAGAAAGCGGTTGATCGTCTCTCCGTACGGTGCCATCCACATGGCAAGAATAGGCGTCAGCGTAAAGCTGACAAGCAACGAGGCGAAGGTGGCCGCAACGGTCGTCACGGCGAACGGAGCCAGAAACTTGCCCGTGATGCTCTTCATCGCGGCGATCGGAAGAAACACCACAATGTTGGTAAGTGCGCTAGCCGCCACGGCAAGTCCCACTTGCGACGTGGCGCGTTCGACTACCGACGGCACGCCGCCCCCATCGCCGTTCTTGTGCCTTTCGAAAGCGCGCGCGACGTTCTCGAGCACCACAATCGAGTTCGTCACAAGCACGCCGACCGAAATTCCGAATGCGCTCATGGTGACCATATTCATCGTGTATCCGAACCATGAGAAAGTCATCAGGGCGATCATCATAGTCACCGGAATCGTGATAAAAGCAATGAAGGCCGTCCGAATGTCGGCAAGGAACAGCAGCAGAACAATACCGGTCAGAATCACGCCGTCACGAATACTGCCCAAACCGTCCGAAACCTGGGCTTGCGTGTAATCGCCATCATCACGAAACCAGACCAGTTCCATACCCCCAGGCAGAATTTTCTTAACCTCATCGAAGGCCTTTCGCACACGGTCGACGACGGCTACGGCATTCGCCTCGCCTTTTTTTGTGACCTTCAATACCACGCAGGGCTCCCCGTCGTACGTGGCGCTGCTTTTCTTTCTCTCGGTGCCGAAAGCAAACGTGGCGATGTCGCGCAAGTAGACACGCTGTCCCCGAACGACCCCGACTTGAATATTGCCCAAGTCCGCAACCTCAGCAGCCTCCCCGTTGTATTTCACCGAGATTTCACGCGTGCCGTCGTCAATCTGACCGACCGGCACGTCGACATTCTCCTGTCCCACAGCCTGGACAATGGCGCCGAGAGAAAGACCGCGGGCCGCCAGCTTTTCGCGGTCCACATTCACCAGCACCTCGCGCTCTTCGCCGCCAATAAGCTCCACCTTTGCCACGCCGCCAAGCGTGGAGAAGCGGTCTGCCAGCGCGTTGTCGGCGTAGTCATAGAGCTCATCGATCGACTGCCGTCCCCTGACCGCGATTGTCACAACAGGCTTCGCATTAACATCGAGTTTAACGATCTGGGGAGCCTCGGCCTCGGCAGGCAAGTCCTCTCGGATCAGGTCGACCTTTTCGCGAATATCCGTTGCGCATACGTCCACGTTCCGATCCAGATCAAACTCAACAATCAGCTGGCAAAAGTTGTTGAGACAGGTAGCCGTGATGTGCTTGATACCGTCCACCTGCACCACCGCATCCTCCAGCTTCTTAGCTACGGTAGTCTCGATCTTGTCGGGCGACGCCCCAGGATACACCACAGAAATCGTGACGTAGGGAACGTCTACCTGCGGTAGCAGATCGACACCCACGTTACGAAACGACAAGACGCCAAACATGAGCAGACAAATGATCAGCGTCATCATGGCGATCGGACGCGTCGTTGAAGCCTTTGCCAAAAACATGGCAAACCTCTAATCTCTCTTCACCCGCACGCCGTCCCCCTCGTCCAACAGCAGCATGCCTTCGACAACAATCTCAGCATCCCTCAACGCGTCCGGATTCCGGACCTCGGCGTATTTCTGCCACAAAAGTCCGAGGTCAACCGGCACGGCGACGACCTTCCCATCCCGGACCACAAACGCCACATTCGTTCCTCCGCGAAGCCCCACGGCTGTGGCGGGCAACGCCGGCGCGTCATATTGGCGGAAAACAACCCATGCGTCGCGAATCATACCTGGAGCCAAATCGGGGGTTCTGTCAACCGTTGCGCGAAGCTCAAACGTACGCGTCACAGGATGGACTGAGGGAGCCTTATACGTGACCCGCACCTCCGCGCCACCATCGAAGCGGACACGCGTTTCCCCAACAGCCACACGTTCATAGTATTCGGCGTTCATCGAAAATGAAACCTCGTAGATGCGGGGATCATCCATTTCGAACACGGCATTACCCACTCCCGCGAAATCGCCCCGATCCATAACCTTCCGAGTGATGACGCCGTCGAACGGCGCCACGCCGAGCGAGTCGGAGAGGTTTTTGCGCGCCACGATGAGTGCGGTCTCCGCCTGTGCGATACGGGTTTTAGCGCTCGCGACGGCCGCCTGCGCGCGCTCGTGCAGGTCGGACGGCGACTGCGTGGACGGCGCGCGCTGCGAGGGCGGGAGCTGCGTCGCGGACGAGGCGAGCTCGGCGGCGGCGTCGTTGACGGCGGTTCGGTCCGTGGGCGAGCAAGAATCCGCAAAGG
>CAZTDL010000086.1:0-10652 GCA_964612775.1 uncultured Lentisphaeraceae bacterium | reverse complement strand
AGCCGCCGACCGTAGATATGCGCCGTCATCGCCGCCGGGCGGTTCAGGTCGCGGCCATGCTGCCGCTTCGTCTCGCGATACCAGAATTCGCCTTGGGGCATATCGTTCCGTCCGAGAAACGCCAACTGGTCGGCCTCGCCGAACACGGCCGGATCGCGGTTCCAGGCCCCACCGGATTCGGCGTGCCACTGGAGGCTGTTCGCATGACAGAGCCGCATCATGGTTCCGTAGAAATTCTCGCGGAAGGAATCGTTCCTCGCGCGCCGATAATCGGTGATGAACTGCTGTGACGCGTCAGTCCCCTTGACTCTGAAGCCAGCCAAAACGGGCAGCCACGGGCGCAGGGCATATCCCCGCGAGGCCACAAAGTCCCGCTCGAACGCCCCCGTCCACGTCGGCACCATGCCTTCCCAACTCACGTTGTAGAAGTGGGTCAGCGTCTTGCCCGCCAGAGGCCCCGCGTCCGCGATAATCGCCTGGCCCATGCGGTTGAAGTGTCTCTCCACCGCTCCCGCGTCGAGCACGTCGACATCGTATTCGTGGCCTTTGATCGTCGTGTAGCCGAAGCGCACCAGCGCCCATCGGCCTTGAGGAACAGACCATGCGAGACGAGCGTCCGCCCCGATCCGATCCGTCAGATCGATGGACTCCAGCGCCTCACGCGTCACCTCCGGTTTCTGCGCCTTGCGTTTTCCGCCGCCCCAGCCGAAACGCGGCCCGCCGCCCGCTTCCACCCATCCGGCGGAATTCTGAACCGCCGGTCCCTCATACCGGACCGCAAACGTCGCGATGTCCCGGAAATGCGGGTCGCCCGGCCTTTCCAAAACCGCATCGACGACCGCATCCCCCGTCAGCGGCGTCGTCTGGCAGATCAGCCGTTTCGGCGCATCGGCCCCGACCGGCCAAGGCCCTTTCAACGCTCCCCCGCAACTGCTGAGATTCACGCTGACGCGCAGTCCGAGCCGCGCGGCCTCTCGCAGCGAGAAGGTCAGTAGTCTCCGCCACTCCGGGCCCATGAATTCGATCTCGGGCTTCGGCTGCACCAGCTGAGCCTTCCCGTCCCCATAACCCCGCACATCGAACATCAGCAGCCCGCCGAATCCCATCCGGCGCATGGCTTCCAAATCGCCGGTGATGGCAGCCTGATCCGCATGGCTGTTCAGCCACCACCAGTAACACCAGGGGCGGTCCTCAACCGGCACGTCGCGGAAACCCTCCTCCAGAGCGGCATGCCCGCTCAGAGCGACAGCCATCAGCATACTCAAAAAAACGATTTTTTCATGCCGCCTTCGTACGCCTACTTGCCCTTGCCGAAAACCTTGAGAATCGCTTCCAGCGGCTTCGTGCCGTCCTGCGCCTCGGGAAGCAGATAACCGCCCTCCGTCCACTCGTTCCACGCGTTGATGAGAATGGCGAACGGCCGGCGCGGGTCGTGCTGCGCGAACTGTTTCGCATCCCGCAGCAGCGCCTCAAAACGCTCGGGCGTATTGCCGACCACCACCGGCGTGTACGGATACTCGTTGCGAGGAAACGGCCACGCCACGTCGGTGCGGCAACGCGGCGTGGAATCCCATCCCCGCGTCACCACGGGCACGTTGACCAGCGGCGAGTCCAGCATCTTTTTCCAGTGCTGCCGGTGCGCCTCCATCAGGTCTTCGTAGCTCTCGGTGTTGTCCGCACGCACCTTCCCGGCCATGTTCACGCCGTAACGGCTGGTGCTTTTGAAACCGACGTCCTTGCGCAGCGCCGCCTCTTTGACCGCGGAAACCATCCCGTTCCAGTGCATCGGCGGCAACCCGGCGGCGCGGAGACGGCCATCCATTTTCGCCAACAGCGCACGGGTCTGCTCCGGACCGCCCAAATCGTCCACGAAATGCTTGCCCTGATAAATGCTGAAAAACAATTCGCCCTCCACACGCCAATAGTTGGGCTCGCGGAAGTAGTGCGCGATACCGTAATCAATCACGCGCTCCAGATCGCGGGGCGAGTGATGCGACGGCAGCCACACGTTGCGCCGTTGACCGAATTCGGGGCAGAACTGGTCGCGCCGGTCGTGATTCGCCCACATGAGCGCGAACTTCATGCGGTTGCGGTTCGGCGCTTTGAGAAAGCCCTGCTCCAAAGCCTCCTCCATGTTCTTCACGCCGCTGTACCAATACCAGTCGTACAGGAACACGTCGATCCCGTGGTCGGCCGCAAGATCGATCTCCTTGGCGGACCATTTCGGATCGCTCTCGTCGAAACAGCCCCACGCGGGTTTCAGCGGCTGGTTGTGTCCAGGAAAACGGGGCACCGCGGCCTTCAGACCGACCCACTCCGTCCATCCCGTCCCCTTCCATGATTCGCCATGGTCATAAAGGTGCCAGTGCGGATAATAGATGGCCACCACCTCCGGCCGCAGCGGCACGCTTTCCGTCTGCGCCTGCACGGAAAACAGGCTCCCCATGACAGTAACGACCAACGCCCCCACCCGACAACGTTTCTTCATGTCCCCGCCCTCCCCTCTTTCGGCCAAACGGCCATTGATTCGTCGTTTTCTCCGTCTACAGCCCCGCCGTCTTTTCCGCCGGCGTGACAACCGCCGCCTCAATGCCCAGCACCTTGGCAAGTTTGACCAGTTCGTTCGCATGGTGCCCCACGCCCAGCGCGAAGTGATGCGTCGGCCCCTCCATCACCCAGCGCTTCAGGAACGTGCGCACGTCCGGCTTAAATTTGCCATGCGTGTTGGTGTTGCCCGTTGGCGGAATGGGGCCCGCCATCGATTCGCCCTCGGCAATCACGAACTTGAATTTGCCGTCGGCCTTGACGCCGATGGAGAGCATGGTGATCGGCCCCTCCTTGATGTTGAACTCAACCCCCGCGCCCTTGCCGGGCTTGCCATGGTACGTCTTCAACGAGCGTAAAACCGGCTTGCGCGACGCGATGTTCAGATGGTGCGGACCGTCGTGACCCACCAGCACCGTGTCGCGGTCGAAATCGATGGGATGGAACTCCGCGAAACTGCCGCCGATGTCGAGACGGTCCATGATCATCATCGCGAGACAGTTCTTGATGTCATATTCGCCGCACATGGGGAACCCCGCGCTTGTCAGCAGCGAATTGCCCACGATCAGATTCGTCACCAATTCGCGCATCGGCGTGTCGGGCAACGCCTCGTAGTAGTAGGCCAGCCCGTCCAAGTCACGCGCCCGGATAAAAGCTTCCAGCGCCACCGCCACGCGGGCCGCAACTTCCAGATCGTGATCGGTCAATTTGGTGGTGATCGGATCGGAGACAGGATCGGGCGTATCGAAAAAGTTCAAAATACGCGCTTTCATGGCCTCCACCGCGGCGCGGTCCTCCGCGAGGTAATGCCTCAAAATCTCGTCCGGTTCGCACACCGCCACATGGCAGCCGAACGCCGCCGTGACCGCCGTCGGATCGACATGCATGTCCAGCATGGCCTCCAGCACATGACCCATGAGCCCGATCCGAGCCCGACGCAGATCATGCAGCACCTTGGCGATCTGGCACCAGTTGGCGATTTCGGCATCCGCGATCGGATCGTTCTCGCGCACGCCGAGAACCACGTCCGCGACCGGATGTCCCATGCGAATCGCGACGCCCGTGAATTCGGGCACAGAGCAGAAATCGTCGTTGCAGAGCTGCGTATAGGTCTTGGCCTGCGCATAGGGCATGGCTCTCAACGGCTGCAGCGCCACCAGCACGATCGGCACGTTCAGATCGCGCGCGAGAACGCCGAAGGTCGACGAGGTCGCATAGGTCACCATATCGACGAAGAGCAGATCCAGATCGGCCGCCTTCATTTTGGGCAGCGCCGCATAGGCCGAGGCGGCATTGTCCAGCAGCCCGAAGGTCACGGTCTCCACGCCGTCCGCCTTGACCTTGACGTCGAACGCCGCCAACTTTCGGTACATCTCATCCAACAGACCGTCGAACTGAGCCCAATAGGTATGATGCCCCACACCCACGATGCCGACTTTCGCAGTCAGCGGTTTTCTTCTTTCAATACGCACGCTATGTTTCCTTAGGGTTGATTAAAACGCCCGACGCCCGACACCGGCACGCTTGGCTTATCATAGAAAAGTCCGCGTCGCTGTTCAACCGAGGGCGGCGGGAAAACCCCGCTCGCCAGACGGCCGATCAGTAGCGTCGGCACAAAAGCGAACGCGCCGCTCCACCACGCGGGAATGGCGGGATGAAACAGCACGAGGACGATACCCGCCGCACCGGCCAGCAGCCCGCAGACGGCTCCCCCGGTGTTGGCTCGAGAAAAGGCCATGCCAAGCACATAGACGCCCAGCAACAGTCCGAGGAACGTGCTGGCCACGGCGGTGATCTGGTCGATGAAATTCTTGCCGATGTATGGGGCGAGTAGCGCGGCGCCGATCACGCCCACACCGATCAAACAGGTCATCACACGATTGGCCCGCACGGAGGTTTCGCGGCGGTCAAGCAGATCGTAGGTCAATACCGAGGCGATACTGTTGATACCGCCCTCCAGCGTACTCAGGGCTGCGGCAAGCAGACCCGCGCACGTCATACCGGCGATCCCCGGCACACGCAGATCATGCACGATAAAATGCGGCAGAATCTGATCCTGACTGGCCAGCGCGGGCAGCGCGCCGGTCTTCTGCATGTAGTAAACGAACATCGACGTGCCGGTCAGCATGAAAAGGAAATAAACGACGGTTGCGACAACCGCGTTGAGCGTCAAGGCGCGGTGCAGTTCTTTCGGACCGGACATGCTGAGATAGCGCTGCACGGTGACTTGCGAGGTCGTATAACCGGGAAGATAGACAAAAAGGGCGAGCGCGAACACCCACCAAACGCTCGTCTGCCCCTTCCATCCGGCCGAAAGATCCGCGAGGTTGAACTTGGCGTGGGCACGGCCCGTTTCGATGACCGCCATGAGCCCCCCGTCCACGCGGCTGATCGCCAGCACCAGAATAACGATGACGCACCCGCCGAGCGTCAGCGCTTGAAGCACATCGAGCCAGATAATGCCTTTAAGCCCGCCCGAACAGGCGTAGAGGATCGCCACCACGCCGATTCCCGCCAGCGTGAAAACGAACTGGGGCTGGCTCAGGCCGACGACGGCATCGAGGATCAGCACCAGCGTATACAGCATACTGCCCAACCAGCCGAAGGCGTAACCGAAGAAGAGGAGCGCACCCAAGCGGCGCAGACGCGGATGAAAACGGATCGACAGGTATTCATAGACGCTGCGCAGACCGAGCCGCGAATAGAGCGGCACGAAGACGAACCAGAGCAGCGGCGTGATGAAAAGCGGAATCAGGAGAAGAACCGACAGAAGCCCCCAATTTCGATAGGCGCCTTCGCGCGGCAGCATCACGAACGCGGCTGCGCTGAAGGCCGCCGCAAAGATCGAAAACCCCACCGCGAAACCGTTCATCGCGTGTCCGCCGGTAAAATAGTCGTCGGCGCTCTTCTGCCGCCGAGACGTTGCCCAAGCCAACGCGGCGGTCAGCGACACATAGACCGCAACAACCGCCCGGTCTGTCAAACCGATTCCCGTCATCGTGCCCCGCTTTCCACCGATACCGTCCGCATTCCCGCGAATCTGGATCGGCAAACCATTATTCTCGCGGTGTTCATTTCCCGGCCGTCCCGAACTCTTTGTGAACCGCTTCGGGATAAACCGCGCCATCCCTTTCATCGGGCAACAGAGACCGCTCTTCCGTCCACTCCTCCCACGCGTTGCCCAACAGATCATCCCGCACATACTGTGACACATCGCGAATCAGGCGTTCAAACCGTGAAGGTGTCGTGCCGGTCACGATCCATTCGGTTTACACGCGCATAACAAATCCTCCATGGTTGCCCTAACGCCCTTATCTTAGTGGTCCCCTCCCCTCCTGTCGATAGGTGTTTTGCGTATCTTTTTTCGACTTTTTGCGCAAACACCAAGCCCGTTTTCTTACGGCAGCACAATGGCCAGACGGAATCCAACATTGTTATACGTACCCTTGGGGTCAACGTCGTAACGCAGGACGGAACTGCAATCCGAGGCCGAACTTCCCCATCGTCCCCCGCGCCGGGCGCGTCCTGGACCGGACGACGATCCCGTTGGGTCATTTCCGCCCACGACTGCGTCAAACCAATCCAAACACAACTCAAATAAATTGCCGTGCATATCGTATAAGCCCCATAGATTGGGTTTTTTCTCCCCAACCGTATGGGTCGTTCCGCCGCTGTTGCCAGACCACCAAGCGATTTCATTTAGAATGTTCGTGTCGGCAGCGGAAGTTGATTGACCATCGCTGTAATAGGACGTCGTTCCCGCCCGACATGCATATTCCCACTGCGCCTCAGTCGGCAAATCAATCGCGCTCTTCACGGGCCTCGGCTCAGGCACGTACGCCTTCTTCTCCGGAAGCGAACACCCCGCCAACAAACCCATTGCCACCGCCGTCATCGCCAAGGCTAAAACCCAATTTCTACCCATAATTAAACCCCTATCCTTTGAGTCACGATCCATTCCCCTTACACTCACCTAACGTATTCCCCATGGTTATCTTAACACCGTTATTTTAGAGGTCTCTGCTCCTTCTGTCGACAAGCCTTTTGCGTATTTGTTTTCGACGTTTTACGCACGTCAAACAACACCCTGCGCTCGCACACCCTTGTATCCAAGCCCGCCGCGAAGTCGCGTCAGAGCCACAGACACACGAATACCATCCCGCGGTGCAGGCACGACCTCGTGCCGCACCTTCTCTATAAAAACCTCACGGTTAGTTTGCTCCCTTTACAAACGCTTTGATGGCCGCTTCGATATCGGGGAAGAGTTTGTGCGGCGAGCTGCCCGGAATCCAAATCGAGTGACCGCCGTCGCGTTTCTCATAAACGTAAAACTCCGTCTTCACCCCGGCCTTGCGGCAGGCCTCCACGAAAACACGCTCGGCTTCGAAGGGCACCGCGCCATCGACGGTCGCGTGACTGCAGAAGATCGGCGGCGCTTTCGGCGTAACCAGAGAGAGCGGCGCGGCCGTCGCCAACTCGGCCGCCGCGGGTTTGTGGCCGAACAGCCCGACATAGCGGCCGGGATGCGCCTTCTCGTCCGGCACCAGATCGCCGATACCCGAGACGGAGACGATGCCCGCCACCTGATCCGGGGGCAAGCTCAGGCCCGTCCAAAGCGCGAGGTGTCCTCCGGCCGAACCGCCGCACACCCAGATTTTCTTGCAGGCCAGCCCATACTTTTTCTGAAACGTTTCGTCTAACAGATACCGCGCCGCCGCAAGACAGTCGTTTCCACAGAGCGGCCAAGGACCTTTTTTGACGAGCCGGTACTCGATATTGAAAGCCGCAAAACCCAAGTCGGTACGGAAAAACTCCGCAACGCCTGACCAACTGGCGCGGTCGCCGCCGCCCCAGCCGCCGCCGTGGATCGTCAGCACCACAGGCGTGTCCGACCGGACGTCCGCTGGCAGATACAGGTCGCCCAGTCCGTCCTTACCGGCCTCGGCGTTGTACGCAATGTCTCGCACCACCGTCGCGGGCCCGGCCCACGCCGCGCTAGCGAAACAAAAAGTCGAAAAGACCCCAAGCAAAAGAACGGCTTTTTTCATTTTTCCCTTCCGGCGGAGGCGGCGTCAGCCGAATCAATCGGACGCTGTGCCCCGTCATATCGATGTCGCGTTCGAAACGTCCCGAGCCGACACGAACCGTTTCGGACGTCTCGTCCACCTGGGACAACCGCAGATATTTCTCTTTGTTCTTGCGGAAAACGTCCACGCCGGGCGCCCCGTACAAAAGCGCCACGCTCCCCTCGTAGCGTCCGGCCTGCGTCAGCGGTTTCACGCCGGCCGCACGACAGTCCGCCGCAAAGGCATAGGCCCATGTTCCATGCTCCGCATCGACAAGACGCTCCGACAACGTCCACGCCGCATTGCGTTTCATCCGAACATCCCTGACAACCAGATGGACCTTTTCCGGGACGGAAGGCCGCCGCCGCGCCCGGTGGTTGTAGAGAAGCACGTAAACGTCGTCGCCCTTGCGGCAGGCAACGGCGCCGCAGTCCGCCGCAGAGGAGGCGCGGACGTCCGTTTCCAGACGCTGTCCGTCGGCCATGCGGTCGAGCATGGCGATCACCTGCGTGCGGGGATGCAAAATGCCGCTCGTTGTCTGTGCCCACTCGTAGACTTGACGGATGCCGTATCGGTAGACCCGATCCGCTATTCCGGCATAGAAACTCGCCGCCCACTCGGTCGTATCGCCCGCCCAGAGACGGCGGCCGTTCTCATCGTTCAACACGGCAAATTCGCCGATGACCAGCGGCGTTTTGCGGAACTGCGGATAGCGGTCAAGCCGTGTCCGCATCAGTTTCACGGCATCCTCGAAATCCGAGAGCGGCCGTCCCACGCGCGCGTACCAAGAGCAGGAGAACCAGTCCAAGCGCGTACCGATTCCGCCTGTAACCGCGTTCGTGCCGCAGGCCGCATGATCGACGATGTCGAGGCCCCAGATGCTCCGCGTTTTCGTACCGAACTCGCCGTCGCGCGGATTGAGAATGTTGCCGGGGCCGATCAGGGCGTCGGGCAACAGATTCGTCACCGCGGCCATCGTGTAGTCGTAATGCTCAAAATAGCGTTCGCGCGTGCCGGTCCAATGACCGGGATAGAGGTCCGGTTCCGTACCGATCCGGAACCACCACTGCGAGACGCGCTCTTTGCCGAAAGCGTCGATCATCGCCTGCACGGCCGCGGCGACGTAGCGGGCCCATACGCGCTCGTCGTCCGGCGGCGCGGTGTTGCCGTAGGTGTTCTCTTCCGGCGTCCGAGTCATGGCATACGGCGTGTTGTCCAGCACGATCCACGGCGTGAAACCGCCGTCGAGCATCGTCCTGAGCTGAGCGATCATGCCGGAGAAATCGACGTCCAGCCGCCCGTCCGGCAGGAGGCCGCGAAACCAGACGTTTTGGTCGGGATAGCGTCCGCCGAGCAGATAGACGGCGTTGATCTCGCGGATGAAGGGATGCCCTTTGCGGATACCGTCGACATACCCCGGCTGCAGAAAGCGGTGGGGACCGTTACAGTTCGCCACGGTCCAAAAGCGGTAACACGGTCCGAGCGGACGGTCGGCCCGCACGGTGACCGTCCGTTCGCCGACCTCCAGTTCCGGCAGCGTTTCGGCCAGAAGCAAAGGAGAGGTCGAAAGCGAAACATGCCGCATCTTTCCCGTCCACAACGCGCTCCCGTTCCGCCCACCCCATTCACAGCGCTCCGGCCAGGGGGACATCACGCGTCCGTATCCCTCACCTGCCAACCGTCCGTCTGCCAACAGCGAGAACGCGACATCGTTCGTCACGATCTCTCCGGAATCGTCTTTCGCCAATGTCCACCCGAACTGAATCCGATGCCAGGAACCGGCAGGCCACTTCGCCGTTTCGGGAAGGGTCACGGACGAAAAAAACGCCTCGCCCCCCTTATAGACAGCCCACAGGATGCCGTTCCGGAAGAACAACGTGGCATGCACATGAGATTTCGACTGGGCGTGAAACAGAGTCATGTCCTCGCCGGAGGGCCAGTTCGTCGGCATCTGACACTCGACGTCGATCTGCCCCTGCGTCGCCGTCAGCCACGGGACCGTTGCGGACGTAACGGGCCCCGTCGAAAAATCCCGACCGTTCCGCGAATCCACGGCCAGCCGCCCATCCCGTAATTCGATGGGAACGGCCTGTGCGGCGGCGCACGTACACGTCAACAGCAGGACGATCCACTCATGACGGAAGCGAAGCGTCCGCCCTTTTGTGACCGAGACGTCCGTAGCCTCGGCGCGACTCGCGCCGAGGGGACGCGGTGCGGGGTCGCGCTCGCGCCACAGACTGCGGAACCGATGGCCGTTCGGCCCTGGAGCAATGAATAGAAGATCACGAAAACGCATGTGTTATCCTCTTATTGAACCCGGATGAGCGTCCCTCTCGGGATGCTGAAATACAGAAGATCCTCGGACGCCACGAGGCCTCCGGAAGCGCGCCAGCAGTCGAGCAGGCCGTCGAAACTGTCCGTGCCGCCCGCACGCCCGCCGAGCAGGAAACGGTGACTCTCGTGGTTGAAGAACGGCGCCACGGCGTTGGTGGCCGCGCCCGTTTTCACGCCGTCGAAACAGAACGTCCATTGTCCGCGATCATCCGTATCGGGTTCATAGGTCAACGCGACATGACGCCACTGCCCCGCCACTTGCGCCGCCGGAAGAATCGCGAGATCCGCATCGATGACGGCATCGCCCCCGGTGAAGATGTTGGTGACGACGGTGTTGCAAGCGATGTGAAACGCGGTGTCGGAGCCGCGCTTCTCAAGTGTCAGCAGCCAGCCCGCAGGAACGCCGAACAGCACGCGGTTGGCGGTGCCGACGGCGGGCAGAACCCAGCCCGCCTCGGTGTCGAAGCGCGTTCCGGCGAGCGCCTGAACGCTGCGGTCCGCCCCGCCGTCCCACTTCATCCAGCCCTCCACCGTAAACCCTGCGTCGAGTTCGAGTCGGACGCCGAGGTTGCCGGTTGTCAGCGCCGTGCCGTTGGTGAAGAGCAACGAGCCCGCGTTGGCGGCCGGATCGCCGAAAAATGTCGGGGTGGCATCATGCTTCTGCAATGTCCCCGCGACCCGCTGAACGCTTCCGGCGGGTAAAGAGGT
>CAZTDL010000085.1:1596-10720 GCA_964612775.1 uncultured Lentisphaeraceae bacterium | reverse complement strand
ACAAAATCATCGATCCCAAGCTGGTCTCCAACATCATGGCCTTCGGCTTCATCTCCATCAGTTCCTCTTTGGCCGCAAATCCCGTCGTTAAAGCTCATCCCGCACTGGTATCCCTACTGGATGTCCGTGTGAATCCAACACTTTTTCTGGTGATCGCTTATGCGGTTCGACGCCTGCCCTATATGGTGCGCGCCGCCGTTGCGGGTTTGCAGCAGGCCCCGGTCGCCCTCGAAGAGTCGGCGGCCAATCTCGGCGCGCCGCCGTTTACCGCCTTGCGGCGCGTAACCCTTCCTCTGATTCTGGCGAATCTCATTGCCGGGACGCTGTTGACCTTCGCCTTCAGCATGCTGGAGGTTTCCGATAGCCTGATGCTGGCTCAGAAAATGGAATTCTACCCTATTACCAAAACCATCTTCGAACTGTTTCAACTCATCGGTATCGGGCGTTATCTCGCGGCGGCACTCGGGGTTTGGGCCATGCTCTTTCTAACCGTCACCCTCGTAGGGAGCAGTCTGCTGTTAGGCAAGAAGCTCGGTGTTCTTTTTAAAATGTAAGATTGAATTCTGCCCGGCCACCTCTGAATGAGCGCCCGTAACGAAAAAACCTATCTTTGGGGCCGTAAGCACCTCATGTTAGGAAGTGTTGCGTTCGCACATCCGGTTTCAGCAGAAAACCCCTTATAAAGTTGGCGTCTATATTCTCTTCAGCCAACACCACGTCGGTCACCTATGCCCGTTTCGCTTCTCGAATAAACCGCGTTCGTCCCCATCCGATTGATGATATGCGGACCGTTGTTGCACGCAAGTTCCCTTTTTGCTTGGTGTCATCCGTCCATTATGCTTTAATTTCAACATTACTTTTGGGGGGGGGAGGATCGATATGAAAAGCTTTTTTGTTTTAACCATTCTCTGTCTCTTTGCCTGCATTGTTTCTGCGCAAGTCCGACGCTCGTCGCGCAATCTGCAACCCCTGAGCAAACGTGTCGACAACAACTCCGCCGGTACGCAAAGCGGTCATGTCGACATGCGTATTACAACGCCACAAAATGAGGCTCCGGACGATACTGTTACGACAGTCTCTTTCCTCGGTCCAAAGAGCGGCTGGGGATTCGTCAAAGTTAAGTCACCCTACTACACACCCGCAGGAAAACATGTCGGCACGCTTCCGGGGGGAACATTATTCAAATACAACGGCGTAAAGACCACCTCGAAAAACGCCGTGCTCGTATCTACCGTCAAACGAGATGAAACATGGGAAGGCCCTTTTCTGCTGGACTGCACGGATATCGCCGGTTACGAGGGCGATCCGGAGACGCTTAACCCCGCGCTCGTAAAGAATCTCGCAGATTATTTCACGTTGAACGGTAAAATCGCTGAACGAAAAGCCGCGCTGGAAGAAGAAGCGATCGCTTTAAATCCGAATTTCAACTCTGCCAGACAGGCGCAGCAGGCGTATCAAGACAGTATCGAAAAGGCCGCCGAGAGGGAGCGGCAGATGAACACTCTGACCGGCGCGCGTAAAGTCAAAGCCGACGAGGCTTTGCGCGCCTTGAAGTATGAACAGATACGCATCAAAGCTAAGGCTGACCAAGCGGCCGCCGCCTATAAGGCATGGAAAGACGCGCATCCGATCGATCCCGCAAAACTTGCCGACGATGCTCAAATCAAGACTCTTGAACAGGAGCGTAAGGCCGCCGCCGAAAAAGTGCCAGGCCTTATCCCCAAAGAATCAGCCATCGAGGTCGCACGGTAGGCCCTTTCACCGTTTCTCCGCATGCCTCACGGCCCGCAGGATCAATACGCCCAGCGCAACCATCACCAGCAGGGAGAACAGCATCATACCGTGTTGGGTTAGCATACGACGCACACTTACCCGCAACCCGTATGCAACTGTTCCGTTTGCCGCATGCGCCAACGGCCATACCGCCGCTTTTTGTCCGCTACGCAAATACGCCGTCACACTTTGCTCGTACACCGGAGCCGTCTTGATGTCGGGATTGCCGTAAACCAAGCGATAATGTTCTCCCTTTTCAGCGATGAACAAGGCGCTGTACAGTTGCCGCACAAGCGTCACCCCCTCTTTCCCAAACGTGAGAGGCGGGTTATCGTCGTTACGTATCTTCACACGTAATGTATCAGCGCGCAGTTCGGTGAACCCCATCTCGCAATGCTCTGACGGTTGAACACCGGGCAGGTGCGAACGGGCAAGCACCCCGTCTCCTATAACTCGCCAGCCGCCGGGAACAGGACATTCAACCGTTATCATTCGTTCAAAATTTTTCTGATCAGGATTTAGCGTGAGCCCAACCGCCGGACTCCGACCGCTCGGAAATGTCAGCGTCGTTATTTTGTTTGCGGTGTTTTCGGCCGCTGTCGTACGTTTAACCGGTATCCGTTCCATGCGATGTTTATCCGCTACAGCGATGTTTTCGGTATCCCGAAAAGCGACCGCGTCGATACGGAACGGACGGTTTTCTACGCTGTATCTCTTAACCGCGCGTTGTGTTTTTCTTACGCCATCGATCTCTTCCGTCAACGAGGTGTAGGCGGAAAACACGTCGTCATCCGCACGGGCGATGACGAGCTTAAATACGCGATTGGTCACGCCTGGCAGATCGACCGTTTCTTTCTTCACATCCGCAAAGCGACTATAATCGAATAACGGTTCAGGAGGCCGCACCTGCCGCCACACCGTTTTTCTGTCTGGCACATATACGGTTACCGTTTGCTCGTAGTTGCGTAGCGGCGTGCGTATCGTTAATTGCGTCAGTGATAACGCGTTGGTCCGATCGATTTCGCACACCACCGCCAGTCCGCCTTCCGGCAGTTGTTCGAGACTCGTTATTTTGGCTCCGCGTGACACATTGCGCTCTTCAAAAGAATAGTCGCGTTCCGCCTCGATCACACGCGGCACTTCGCGCCCCGCTCGATCAAGCACCCGAACGTCAATCCATCCTGACAGGCTATGGCCGAACACATGATCGTCAAACGGCACCGCCACAACCGTCGTCGTTGCGGCCTCGCCGAGAATCTCGCGCATGACACGCCACTCGCCCGAATGCAGATACAGGGCCATGAAGATAACGATCCCGATTAAATTCGCTTTGTTCATAGCTGTCCTTTCTCCACACCGAAAATATCGCGCCCCCCCTTTCATTCCTCCCTCATCTTTTCCCCTATTTCCGGTTCGAACAGATTTCTGTATTTGAGATAAACGAATGTTCCTTACACCGACACGGCGCCCACCGAGATGAAGGCAATGATCCGATAGAGCGTATCGAGACCGTCCAAATCAGACGCAAGCAACTTAACGACAGCCAGCGCAAATAGCGCCAATCCGCACCATCGCAACCATTTGCCGCTTCTGCGGATCCCCGTGAAGAGCAGTGCCAAGGCGAAGGCCGTCCACACCAAGGTCACGATGCCTTCACGGAATTCCGGCGCGTAAACGCGAGCGATCACGCCGGATTCCAGAGTCAGACAAAGCCATACTTGCACCAACACCAAACCCAGCACTTTGGCAACCTGCCGATGTGTCCGGGAAATCCGCCAAGCCACCGTCAGCGTCGCGGGAAGAATGCCGCAGGAAATCAACCGGACCGCGGCAGCTTTCCAAAATGCGGCCCCATGCGACATCCATGCGTAAGGCCGATCATACATTCGTCCAAGATCGATCAGCATGCCGTGCACGCACGCCAAGGCGAATAATACGATCGCCGCTTTTCCCAGAAACGTCTGCCCCGTCCTATACGACAGCCAGAGCATCGCCAGAGCCTGCAAACACCACGCCATCGTCAGCCATTCGCCAGTCAGCATAAGCATCGGACTCATCGCGAGAAACAGCGACGCCAACCCGATGAAGAGACTCGTCACCGTCTTATCAAGCAACCCTCGGTACAGGCATACATAAACCAGCGCGACATATACAGCTGAAACGGCCAATGAAACCAGCCCGATGCCTTCTTTTCCAAACGCTGGCTTGAAAAGCAAAAAACTCCATAGCCAATAGATTCCGGCATTCAAGAAAATCGCCGACCATTCAAACACGCCGGTCATCAGCCGTTTTCGGAGATGAATCACGATCACCGACAACAGATACAGCAGATGAACGGCCGACAGGAAAATCAAGTCCTTGATCAATGGGTCTGCCGCATGATGTTCTTCACAATAGATAAACGCGAGACCGTACGACGCAAGCATACCGAGAACATTCAACAGAGGCCAGCGACGAGCAAACGAAACGCCAAGAACACCCAAGCCCAGCAACAGCACGTAACTATAAAAGAAAAGCGCATTTCCGTCCGAATGACCGATCATCACCGGTGTCGCGTATCCGCCGACAACACCCAACAACGCGATTAGGAGCGATTGATAATACACCGCCAACACCCCCGCAGCGACGGTCACACACGCCATCAGCGCAAACGCGGCGGGATTCGGCATCAGGTGATACATACCCGATGCCGCATAAAACGCGAAATAGAGCGTCACAAACCCGGCACCGGCCAACCCTTGTCCCAACAGATGATACTTTTTAAAGAGAAGGCGTACGCCGACGACGATTAACGCCACACCTGCCGACAAACTCAAAGCCACTCGCCCAAGCGGCCCCATCAATCCCTTCTCGATGGAATACTTTAAAAAGAATGCCACACCTGCCGACACCACAATGATACCAACCCGCAAGAGCCGATTGGTCGCCGCCGCATACTCCCACGTTTCACCCGGTCTGCGGAATTCCTCGCCGATCACCAGCCAATTCCAGGCTTTGGAAACCGCGCTTTCAAACGCTGTCGGCTTGGTCGGCGTGACAGGTAACGAGGACGCGATTGGAGGGGGGGGCGAACGGGCGGATAGTCGCGCGTAACCACCACCGGTTTGACCGATAACATTTCATTCGCATCCGTTTTCCGCATCGGCGGTTGCTCTTGAGCGAGCGCGGAAACGTCTTGTGTCATGGGCTTAGGTGCCTCATTCTTTTTCATCAACATCCGTTCCAGGTTGAGCATGCGGCGCTGCACGTCCTCGATACCGCGACACACCCCGGATATCCGAATCAGTAAAACAATAGGAATGACGAACATGATTCCCAACACACCTAGCGCGACCAATACATAGAACATCTCGTCCATATGAACCTCTTTCACATGATCGTTTTTATGAGCTTTATCTTATCATGTTCAAATATCATACCTATTTCTGTCACCCGTCACAACCTTCTCTTATTCGGCGTCAACCCGCCCAGGAGCGGCCAAAGAGCGGCCGCTGACACCGCTAAAAAGGAGCGTGGCCAGACTGACCGTTGCAAACAGTGCCACACAGGCCGACCACCCCCCATGTAACCAGAACCACGCCGTGGCCACACTGCTCACGCTTCCGCCGATGTAATAAAATGTCACGTAAAGACCGGCGGCGGCGGAGCGGGCGTGTTCAGCAACCCGTCCCGTCAAAACAGACGCCGCCGCTTGAGAAACGAAGATCCCGGACGAGAAGACCGCTAACCCGACAATAACGACCGGCAACCATGGTATAAGCGTGAACAACAACCCGCTAACACTCATCGACACCGACAACAACGCCGTACGGTGGAAACCGTGCCGATCGAGAAACCGGCCGGCCAGCGGCGTTACGACACATCCCGCCAGATAAACAAAAAAGAGACTGCCCAATGCCGCTGGGCTCAGATTGAACGGCGACTTAGCCAAATAGAAACTGACATAGGTAAATACGCCCACCAATGAAAATAACACGGTGAACCCCATGCAGCAGACGGCCATCAGTTTCGGATTCCGCACGTGATCCCGAATATCGCCTAACGATTGTGAAAAGCTCTTGGCGGACACAAAATGAACGGCCGACGGCAACCACTGTCGCACGGCCAACGCGCCGAAAAGGTCCAAAACGCCCAGCACAATAAAGGCCACCCGCCAATCCCAACGAACGGCGATCAAACCGGTCAGAAAACGGCCCAGAAAACCGCCGAAAACCGTTCCCGTCACATAGGCTGACATTACGATGCCGGCGTGAGCCGGAAATTCCTCGTTGATGAACGCCATGATGACCGCGATCACACCGGGAACAAAAAGGCCCTGCGCAAAACGCCAAAAGATCATGCCGTGCAGATCATTCGACGTGGCCGTCAGCAGAGAGACGATTCCCATCGCGAACAACGCGAGTACGATGATTTTCTTACGCCCCAGTGTTTCAGCCGCCAAACCGATTAGCGGTGCCATAAGCGCGACCGACAGGGTAACGGCACCCACCGTCAAACTGACTTCAACTTCAGAAGCATGAAAAAGCCGTTGGAAAAAGGGCAGCAAGGGTTGGGTGCAATAGACGTTTAGAAAAGTACAGGCACCCGCTATCGTCGCGGCAAAGATCATCCTTGCAAAAGGACTTCCGAGATGTTTGAACCAAGCCGCCGTCGCAAATACTTTCATGCCGAAGCCTCGCACGCTTCCCTTTTCGTATAGAAGACACTTTGGGCGCGACGACACAGTCTTGCGACTTCATCGTGTTCTCCTTGTGTTTTCGCCACTTTTATGGCTCATCTCAACGCCCGGGTGCTCTATTGCATCAAAATCAGAGTTCCTCTCGGAAGCCACCGGGCATCCAGCGTCTTACCGTCAGCCGACACCTTGGCCCACCAATACACATGCGAAGCCCCATCCAAGGTCACAGGCATCGCGCCGGAAACCGCCCCAGCGTCCCCGAGTCGCCCGCCGTCAGCAGCGGCACGCCAGCCTTCAGATCCTGTTCCGTATAGCCGGTCAACCGGACCGACACGTCAGTTTCAAAAACAGTACTGCCCGTGACCCGCAACGCGCCGGACGGGTCGGCTTTATCGCGACCATACGCGCTTCCGGAAGCGAAGACCACGCTGCCCGTGACCACACCGCTGCCGCCCAGCACCGCGCCCACCCCGTTGGTCAACACCGTGCCGGACTTCAGAGTCAACGCGCCGTCGATCCGCGAGACCGTGCCCGAAGCCGTTGTCAAATCGCGAATCGCGCCAGCCTACGCGAGATTCAGAATCGCACCCGGATCAATCACCGTGCCGCCCGTCAGATAGATGGCCCCTGAATTGACAACCGACAGATCGCCCTGCTCGACAGTCACCCGACCCGTAAACCCGTTATACATGCTTAACTTCAGCGTTCCCTCGCCTTTTTTGGTCAAGTTGCCCGCATATCCCACCTCGTTGCTCAACCCTTGAAAGATCGTGCGAATACCACCCGCCGTATCGAATACCGCGCCGCGATCCGTCAGGCACGCTTCTCCGAAACCGGCAACCATGACGTCTTTGAAATCACTCAAATACGCTGCATGCTGAAGCGTCCCACCGTCGAAAAGAATTTTAGAAATCCCTCCCGGATTGGTCGGTAACGTCGGATCACGCCCGTCAATGGTCGACACGGCCAGAATGCCGCCGGTCAGCTCCACGCGACCCGTGGCACCCCAACTGTTACCGACGACCAAGCGGTTGGTCGCCCACGTATAGCCACCCGTTATTTTGACTAAAGCCGTTCCCAAAACGCCGAACGTCATCTGCTTAAACAGATTGGTGCCCCCGCTGATTTCCATCGTGCCTGACGAGCCCACATTGTTGGCTACGTTCAAAATCACATTGGTTCCCAGTTGCGTACCGCCAGTGATCGTCAAGGCGCCTTCACCCGTTAAACCCACCGTCACCGTGTTCAGGAAGTTGTTCGTGCCACCGCTCAAGATCGCCCGTCCAACGGCCCCTGCCGCACTGCCAATGACCGTGCTGCCGCCCGACACCAGTGTTCCTCCCGTCACATTCAACCCGCCAGAGCTTCCGCTAGAAGCCCCCATCACGATATCGCTTGCCACGGTCAATGTGCCGCCCGTTAGATTCACTTCGCCCTTTCCGTTCGCCACATAGCCAATATCCAGCTTGCTGTTGAACAAGGCCGACCCGCCCTCGACGAACAGAATTCCCGAAGCGGTACCCACATCCCTGCCGAGAAAGGATTCGTTCAGGGCCTGCAGTTGGCCGCCGGTCTGGCGCAGGATGCCCACCGCGTTCGTCGTGACCCCGAGTTTGATATCTCTCGCATACACGATACCATCCACCAGATTGACGAGTCCTGTGGTCACAGAGGTCGATACGCCGCTGCTCGCAACCGTAAAGGATCCGTTGCTGAACGCCAGGGTGCCGCCGTTGATGTTCAGAATGCCGAGTCCGCCCGCATTCCGGGAGATGGTGATACCCCAGCCTGTACAGATCATCGTCGCGTTGGTATTAATGTCTAAAACGCTGGGGCTAGCTCTGGTTCCACGCATATCCATCGTAGTCCCAACCGAAAATGTCCCCCCATCCAAAGACACTTTCGCTCCATCGTTCAGTGTAAAGCGCGATCCCTCAAGCTTATTTGTCAGAGAAAAACTACCTACCGTCATGCGAAGCGAAGGCATGCCTTCAGGAGCCGCATTCAGGTTCACCGCCCACGAGACAATCGCATCGCCGCCAAGCGCCTCAATCGTTCCCCCGGCACTTGTATTCAAATTCCCCATGAAGTCGGTTGCGTTGTTGGTCAGCACCAGCTTCTGGTTGGCAGCGACCGTGATGGTTGACGTCGAGTTGGTCTGATTGTCACACCCCACACGAAGTCTGCCGCCGCTGAAGCGTGCCGTACCCGTATTGGCGAAAGCGAAGTTGTTCGTCAACCACCACGTGTAGCCGTCAAGATCAAAGGCCACCGTCGCGCCCGCAGATGCGCCAACGGTGGCATACCTGTTTGTGGCATCACCCGTAAAGGAAACCCCATACGTGCCCGCCGTCGTAAACTTCGCTTGGTCCGCTATTCCCGGCACACCGACCGGTGACCAGTGCGCGTCCGTCTGAAACGTGCCGGACGCGCCGTCCCACGTGTAGTCCGCCGCGAACGCCGCCGTCCCCAGAAGCCCGGCCATTGTCATCATACACATCGTTTTCAGCATAAGCGACTCTCCTCGTCCATCTCACCGGTTCAATCTTCTTCACGTGTGACATCCGCCACGATCCTACTGCACCGAGATCAGGGTCCCTCTCGGAAGCCACCGGGCCTCCAGCGTCTTACCGTCAGCCGACACCTTGGCCCACCAATACACATGCGAAGCCC
>CAZTDL010000085.1:0-1496 GCA_964612775.1 uncultured Lentisphaeraceae bacterium | reverse complement strand
CGCTGCCGCCCAGCACCGCGCCCACCCCGTTGGTCAACACCGTGCCGGACTTCAGGGTCAGCGCGCCGTCAATCCGCGAGACCGTCCCGGGAGCCGTTGTTGAATCGCGAATCGCGCCAGCTGACGTGAGATTCAAGATCGCACCCGCATCAATGACCACACCTCCTGTGAGGTAGATAGCACCGGACACCGGCACAATTAACTCGCCCTCCTCAACGGCCACCCGTCCAGTAAACGCATTGTACCCAGAATATAGCGTCACTTTGCCAAGGCCCCTCTTGGTGAAGCTTCCCGCATAGCCGACCTCGTTGCCCAACGCTTGAGAGATTGTAAGCACACCGCCGTTCGAATCGATCACCGCGCCGCGTTCTGTCAGCATCGCCTTGCCGAACATGCTCACGAAACCGCCCGGCATCCACGACTCACCGTCTACCGAATGCTGCAGCGTGCCGCCGTCGAACAACACTTCGGAAAATAGCCGCCGGGATTTGTGGACAGCGTCGGATCACGCCCGTCGATGAGCGGCACAGACAAGATGCCGCCGCACAGTTCCAATCGTCCAATCCCGTTGCCGCCGCCGCCGACAATAAATCGGTTTGTGGTGTAGGTATACCCACCCGAGAACCGTGCAAAGCCGATTCCCTTCTGGCCGATGGTCGTGCCGGCACCGCAAAAAATGTTGGTCCCGCCGCTGATCTCCAACCTCCCCAGCGAGCCCGCGTTATTGCCGACCGTCAATCCCCCGCTGTTTGTCATGGTCAACATGCCCCCGGTGATGGCTAATGTGCCCGTACCCGTGTCGCCCACCGTAAGACCTTTAAAGAAATTCTCTCCCCCGCTGATGGTTGATGCCCCCGCCGAACCGGCCGTAGCGCCGATTGCCAGGCTTCCGCCCAGCGTCATCAAGGTGCCCCCGCTAACAGTCAGCGTGCCCGACGAGCCCTGATTACTGCCGATCACCAGCGCTCCGCCGTTCGTCAGGGTCAGCATGCCCCCGGTAATGGCCAATGTGCCCGTACCCAGATTACCGACCGTTACGCCTTTGATAAAACTTTCTCCTCCACTGATGGTTGCTGACCCCAGCGCGCCCGCACCGTCACCGACCGCCAGACTTCCGCTCGGCATCATCAATGAGCCTCCACTAACGGCAAGCGTACCCGACGAGCGAAGCGTATTGCCGACCACCAGCCCGGCATTGCTGACGATCAGTTCACCGCCCGCCAGAAATGCAGCTCCGGAACAGTCAGCCACATAACCGACATAGAGCGTGTTCGGCGTCGCCAATGTGCCGCCCGTCAGAGTCAGTTTGCCTGTCGCATTCGTCCCGTAGCACCCCATTCTGATGTTTTTACACCAAGCCGTGCCGCCCGATTGCGTATAGACGCCCATCGAATTGGTTTGTGAACCGAGATAAAAGGTGTCATCAAGCTGGAGATGACCACCCGATTGTTGAAGGACATCCGTCACCTTCGTGGAACCCGGAAAGAAACTCACAC
>CAZTDL010000084.1:0-10739 GCA_964612775.1 uncultured Lentisphaeraceae bacterium | reverse complement strand
GTGGGATCGCGGCGGGCACTGCATTATACGGCCAGGGGCGCGTTGCGTACGCCCGACGGTGCCGAACTCAAAATGGAATTGGCCATGATTACGCCTACGGGGACCGACTGGGACGGCGACGGCGACTGGGATCTGATCTGCGGGGACGAGGACGGGCGTGTGGCATTCATTGAAAACGCTGGAACCTTATCGGCGAACCGGTCGCCGGTCTTTCTTGCGCCGCGCTATTTCCGGCAGGAGGCGAAAGAACTCAAATTCGGCGTTTTGGCCTCTCCCTGCGGATGGGACTGGGACGGGGATGGCGACTGGGATTTGATCTGCGGCAATTCGGCCGGTTATATCGGGTTCATCGAAAATCTCAGCGAGCCGGGCGTTGAGCGTCCGAAATGGGCGGAGCCGAAACTCCTAGAGGCCGATGGGCTGCTTATTCGCATCATGGCGGGGCCCAACGGCAGCATTCAGGGGCCTGTCGAGCGCAAGTGGGGGTATACGACGGTAAGCGTGGCGGATTGGGACGGCGACGGCCTCCCGGACATTCTTGCCAATTCCATTTGGGGCAAGGTGATTTGGTACCGCAACTCGGGGTCGCGTAAAAAGCCCAAACTGGAAGAAGCGAGACCCATTGAAGTCGAATGGAACGGCGAACAGCCCCGGCTCGCGTGGGGGTGGCTGCGTCCCGAAGGCAAAGCCTTGCTGACCCAGTGGCGCACGACCCCGGCGGCGTTCGATTGGGACAAAGACGGCCTTGCCGATTTGGTGATACTAGATCAAGAGGGGTATCTTGCTTTCTTTCGGCGATCCTTAGAGAACGGGCGGCGGGTCTTGTTGCCGCCGAAGAGGATCTTTCTCGACGAAGGCATGAAACCTCTCCGCCTGAATGCAGGGAAGGCCGGGAGAAGCGGTCGCCGGAAATTTTGTTTGACCGACTGGGATGGCGACGGGAAAACGGATATTCTTGTTGATAGCAAAAATGTTCAATTTTGGCGTCAGGTTGCTGAGAATGACGGTGCGCATATTTTCCGCAACATGGGGAATCTGTCTAAAACCGTTTTGGCCGGACACGATACAAGTCCGACAACGGCCGATTTCGATAACAATGGGATTCCTGATCTGGTTGTCGGGGCGGAGGACGGCCACTTCTATTATTTGCGCAATCCTCAATGCGCAGGTGAATAATGCAGGGGATGTCTGACGGAGATAATGAGTGAAAAATAAACTGGCCTTTTTGTTGGGAATTTGGACTGGATTCGCATGTGCGGGTCCTTTGCCCGAGTTGGCGCGTTTGCCCTACAACAATCCAACGGTGCACCCGTTTCTGGCGGTAGGGTTAGGTTCCTGGCCTCTTCCTGTTGACGTGGACGGGGACGGGGACATCGATTTGATCGTGGGGTCTGGAGGGGTTCCTTCCACAGGAACTTTTCTGTTTGAGAACCTCTCCCGAAAAGGACGAAAGGAAGCGGAACCGCTTTTTAAGGCCCCTGTTCAACTTTCGTCAAACATGACAGAAGTCACGCGTATCTGCTACGTGAAAGGACGTCCCGTGGGCGTCGGGAAACGTAGGCTTCTTTCGGATTTCGATCTCAAATCGGGTTGTTTTTCCAAGCGCGTAGACATCCGTGGAACCGTCCCGTGGGCGGGGAAAGAGTTATATCCCTTTTCGAAGACGAATGACTGGGTCGGGGTGGACTGGTCTTTGGCCGACGTCGACTGCGATGGTGAGGAAGATTTGGTCGCGGGTGCCGAAGTCATGAATCCGCCATTGGAATGGGACAACCACTATACCGCGCAGGGTATATGGACGAATGACACGATTCAGGGATACGTTTTCTGGTTCAGGAACGAGGGGACGACAGAGCGCCCGCTTTATCCAACAAAACGCCAGATTCTAACCGGTGAGAAACCGCTCAAAACGTTAGGTCGCCCCATGCCGATATTCGCCGATTGGGACGGCGACGGAGATATGGACTTAATCTGTTCGGATTTTGTGGGCAGATTCACCTATTACGAGAACATCGGTTCTTCTGGCGAACCGCGGTATGCGGAGGGCCGGAGCGTCAGAACGTCCCAGAAACAAGAGCTTTGCGTGGAGGGCACGATGCCGATGCCGACGGGATTCGATTGGGACGGCGACGGGCGCATGGATTTGCTTTTTGGACAAGAGGATGGACGTGTGGGATGGTTCAGGTGTACGGATAAACGCGATGGGCGCGGCGTGCCGCTGTTTGAGGATCAGCGCTATTTCCGTCAGGAAGCAGCCGAACTGAAATTCGGGGTGCTGGCCACCCCGTGCGGTTGCGACTGGGACGGGGACGGAGACTGGGATCTGCTCTGCGGCGACTCCTCCGGACAACTCGCATTCATTGAAAATCTCAGTGGGCCCGGCGTGGAGTTCCCGAGGTGGTCGGAGCCGAAACTTCTTGAAGCCGGGGGACAACCGTTTCGCATCATGGCGGGGCCCAACGGCAGCATTCAAGGTCCGCGTGAAGCAAGATTCGGCTATACGACGGTAAGCGTGGCAGACTGGGACGGCGACGGTCTGTTGGATATTTTGGTGAACGATATCATTGGCCGTGTGCAGTGGTTCCGCAACATCGGAACGCGTCATGCGCCGAGACTGGCCGCACCTCAGCCTGTCGAAGTGGAATGGGCTGGGAAACCTCCGGAATTGGCTTGGGGCTGGATCAAGCCGCAGGGAAAGGGATTGTTGACCCAATGGCGGACGACGCCGGTCGCGGTGGATTTCGACCGCAATGGATTGCCGGATCTTGTGATGATGGATCAGGGTGGATACCTTGCTTTCTTCGAACGCTCGATTCGCGAGGGGCGGCGGGTTTTGCTGCCGCCGCGCCGCGTGCTGTGCGACGAGCGAGGGCAGCCGCTTTTTCTCCCCTTCGCTTGGCGCGGCGTTACAACAGGCGGGTCGAGCGGCCGAAGGAAACTCTGTGTCACCGACTGGGACGGCGACGGTAATTTAGACCTCTTGCTGAACGGCAAAAACGTCGATTTTCTGCGTCAGGCCGGTTGCGCGGAGGGCGTTTATCGGTTCAGAAACATGGGTCCGATGGCGGCGAATCGTCTGGCCGGTCACGATACAAGTCCGACGGTGGTGGACTTCAACGGGGACGGTCTGCCGGACTTGCTGATAGGGGCGGAGGACGGTTTTTTCTATTACCTTCGAAATCCCCGCGCCAAGAATGTTTCCCGGTGATTCCCGTTTTCGTGGAATGAGACTTCATGTGGTTTGATTTTGAAAGGATGAGTGAATGAAAGAAAGCAAGGTTTTGCGCCGTTGGCGTGAAAAGAAAACGGCTGTGTGCGCGCTTCTCAATCTGGCGGATCCGATGTTGACGGAAACGGTGAGCCAGCTGCCGTTTGTCGATTGCGTTTGGTTCGATTTGGAACACGGCCCGATGAGCGTAGAGACTGCCTATGATTTGATGCGGACGGTTCGGCTCGCGGGTTGCGACGTGCTGGCCAGGCCGGGCAAAGGCGAGTTCATGCGCATGGGACGGATGCTCGAAGCGGGGGCCAGCGGCATCATGTATCCGCGCTGCGAGTCGGTGGAAGATGCCCGCGAATTTGTCCGTTGGGCGAAATTCCCTTCACTGGGCGAACGCGGTTTTACCGGCATTAACGCGGATGCCCATTATCGCATGGCGGATATGGGGGAATACCTCGAAACGGCAAACAGGGAAACGTTTCTGTGCCCGATGATTGAATCGCCGACCGCGTTGAAATGCGCCCGCGCGATCGCCGAGGTTGAGGGTATCGACATGCTTTTCTTCGGGCCGGGCGACTATGCCAGCCTCAGCGGACTTCGGAAACCGCTCGATCACTCCTTGGTGGTTGCCGCCTGTGAAGAGGCCTGCAAGGCCGCACTCGCGGCGGGTAAACGGTTCGGCTCGCTCGCGTTCACAGAAGAACACGCGCGGAAGCTGTTGGATATGGGGGCAACCTTTCTGGTCTGCTATTCGGATACCCATGCCCTTCAAACCAGCTTTCTGAAATTCCAAAAAGAACTGGTTTCTTTAAGATTATTCCGTCATGCTGAATGAGTGAACGGAGCCGAACCGTGAATATCTTTTCGGAGTTTGAACTTCTGCCATGAACCTGCCTGTTATCGATTTATTGGTGTTTGTCGCCTATTTGGTGGGAATCACGCTGTTTGGTTGTTCGTTCTACTTCCGTAAGGGGGCGAAACAGGCGGATGCGTTCACCTCCGGCGGGGGACGCCTGCCCGCTTGGGCGGTGGGCATGTCGATCTTTGCGACGTTCGTCAGCAGCATCAGTTTTCTGGCGTTGCCGGCCAAGGCGTATGCGAGTAACTGGAACGCGTTCGTTTTCACGCTCTCCATCCCCCTCGCGTCGTGGATGGCGGTGCGGTTTTTCGTGCCGCTTTATCGTAACCTTGGCAGCGTTTCAGCCTACCGTTTTCTGGAAACGCGTTTCGGACCATGGGCACGGATTTACGCATCGGTTTGCTATCTGGTGACGCAGATCGCCCGCATGGGGACGATCATGTATTTGCTGGCTCTTCCCATGAATGCGCTGCTGGGCTGGTCGGTCCCGATGATTATCGTGGTCACCGGCGTCGGCACGCTGCTCTACTCCATGATGGGGGGCATTCAGGCTGTCGTTTGGACCGATGCGATTCAAGGGATTATCCTGATCGGCGGAACGCTTCTCTGTCTGGGTATCCTGCTTATTACCATGCCAGAAGGGATCGGCCATGCTTGGGATCTCGCGGTGTCGGCGCACAAGTTCGACCTCGGCAGTTGGAGTTTGACTGACTGGGGCAGCGAGACTTTCTGGGTTACTTTCGTGTATGGGGCTTTCATCAACCTTCAGAACTACGGTATCGATCAGAATTACGTCCAGCGATATATGACGGCCCGCAGTCACCGCGATGCGGTCCGGTCGACGCTTTTCGGGTCTTTGATCTATATACCCGTGGCGTTTCTTTTTTTCGCCATCGGCACGTCGTTGTTCTCCTACTATGGATCGAAGCCGCATGTGTTGCCGCCTGAGATCGCGGCGCGGCCCGATCAGATCTTTCCGTATTTTATTGTTCACGGTTTGCCTGTGGGTGTAACCGGATTTTTGATTGCGGCGATTTTGGCGGCAGGCATGAGTACGATCGCTACAAGCCTTAACAGCGGGGCAACTATCCTGCTGGAAGATTATTACAAACGGTATGTAAACCCGAAGGCAAACGATTTGCAGGCCTTGCGTGTGTTGCGGGGCGGAACGCTGGCGTTGGCCGTATCGGGCGTCGGGTGCGCGTTGGCGATGATGCGTGTGAAGAGTGCTCTGGACGTATGGTGGGCGCTGTCATCCATTTTCAGCGGCGGCATGCTGGGCCTTTTTCTGCTCGGATATTTTTCGAAAAAAGCCCGCAATCCGGAGGCGGTCTGCGGTACGGTCTTGGGCGTTCTCGTGATCGCGTGGATCAGCGTGTTCCAGAATGTTTGGCCACAGGCGGAAAAATTGCACACAAATCTCTCGATCGCGTTCGGTACAACGGTAATTTTCGTATCGGGATTCGTCCTGACGACGGTTCTGAGAAAGAAGTAGCCTTTCTTTAATCGTGGAACATGTTGTTGTGCTCATGCAAAACCAGTGATATCGGTTGATTGCCGCGTAATGGGGGGCCCGCAGTAGAGGCTGTTGCCTAGATATGGAATAATTACAAAATGTGCTTGTTTGGCTGTCATGAAATTAGGAAACTGTCGCGATATGGTTGTCGTTATCTTTGCCCAATCATTAGTTTAAAACATTCTAAAATCGATATGCGTTTTTAATTGGATGTCCGGAATGACGAAGAAGGCACGGCATGTCGCGCTGGTCCTGAGCCTGAACAAACGGTTTGACCGTAAAGTCAGCGAGGGCGTGACCCGTTTTTATCATGAAACGGAGGGGTGGAGCGTTTTTTTGGAAGACGACCCGAGGGCGAAGATTCCCGACTTCAACCGGGGACACTTTGATGGCGTGATCGCGGATCTCGACGATCCCCGGATACCTAAACATGTGACAGGCCTGCAGATTCCAGTTGTAGGAATAGGCGGAATTAAGCCGGGCTGTTCTTTAAACTTAACTGTTTCGACGGTCGGTACGGACAATCGGAAGATCGCGGTTATGGCTGCGGACTATCTGATGCGTCTCGGATTGCGGAGCTTCGGCTACTGCGGGATTCCTGCCCAAACGATCGATCCTTGGAACGATGAACGGCAGGAAACGTTTGTCGCTCGTCTTCTTGAGAGGGGGTACAACTGTTCCGTGTATGCCGGACGCTACAACCCCTCGCACAGTTGGGAGCGGCTTCAGGGGGCGCTGTACGCTTGGCTTGAGTCGTTGCCGAAGCCTGTCGGGGTAATGGCTGCGAACGACGTGCGGGCGCGGCATGTGTTGGAGACCTGCCGCCGTTTCGGGTTGCGCGTGCCGGACGACGTGGCCGTGCTCGGGGTCGACAACGACGAATTGATCTGCGAGTTGTCCACGCCACAGTTGACCAGTATCGTGCAAGGGACAGAGGAAATCGGCTACCGGGCGGCAAAGTTGCTGGACCGACTGATGCGGAGCCGGAAGCGTACGCTGACGAATCGCTTGGTTGATCCCGTGGCGATCGTCGAGCGCGCGTCGACGGATCTTGTCGCCACCGAGGACCGGGTGGTGTCCGCCGCGCTGACGTTCATCCGCGACAACGCCTTTCGCGGCATCGGCGTGCCCGAGGTCGCGCGGGGAATCGGCGTGTCGCGCTCCACGCTCGACGGGCATTTCAACCGCATTGTCAGCCGGTCGGTGCATGACGAAATCCTGCGGGTCCAATTGAATGCGGTCCGCAACCTGCTCGCCGCCACGGATCTGCCGCTCGACGAGATCGCCCATCGCGCGGGCTTCTGCCACGCGCAATATTTGGCCGCGCTTTTCCGCCGCGTATGCGGGCAGACGCCCGGCCAATACCGTCGCCGTGCGCGGTAAGACTCTGGCCAAAAACGTAATCGAATTGTGAAACAACGCAATGGCGTGCGGACGGGCGGCGTGCTACTTTTCTCTATATTCTGACGAGCACTGCGGCACCCATTGTTTTCCACTGCGGGCTCGAAAGGGGAGCCCGAATGGCCAATAAGGCGAGACACGTCGCGTTGGTTCTGAGTCTGAACAAGCGTTTTGACCGCAAGGTGATCGAGGGCGTGACCCGGTTCGTTCACGAGTCGGGGTCGTGGAGTGTCTTTCTGGAAGATGATCCGGGCGCGAAGATCCCCGACTTCAGCCGGGGGCATTTCGACGGCGTGATTGCGGATCTCGACGATGCCCGCATCCCGAAACACGTGGCGAAACTGAAGATTCCTGTGGTCGGCATCGGCGGGATCGATGCGGCCAGCCCCCTGAAACTGACGGTTTCGACGGTCGGTACGAACAACGAGGGCATCGCCGTGATGGCCGCGGACTATCTGATGCGCCTCGGACTCGAGAACTTCGGTTATTGCGGTGTGCCCGGGAAAACGGTCGATCCCTGGAGCCGACAGAGACAAGAGGCGTTCGGCAAGCGTCTCCGGGAGCGCGGTTACACGTGTTCGGTGTATATCGGGTTCACAAGCCCTTCATCCAGTTGGGAACAACTCCAGGAAAAGCTGGCCGCGTGGCTGTCAAAGTTGCCGAAGCCCATCGGCGTGTTGGCGGCGAACGACGTCCGGGCGCGGCACATTCAGGAGGCCTGCCGGCGTTTCGGGATACGCGTGCCGGACGACGTGGCCGTGCTCGGGGTTGACAATGACGAACTCATCTGTGAACTGGCGTCGCCGCCCATCACCAGCATTATTCAGGGAACCGAGGAAATCGGGTATCGGGCGGCGGCTTTGCTTGACTTGACCATGAGAGGACGTATCCGGAACCTTTCGAGGGTTCTGGTTGATCCCGTGGATATTGTCGAACGCCAGTCGACCGATTTGATGGCGACGAAGGATCCTGTGGTGTCCGCCGCGTTGGTCTTCATTCGCGAAAACGCCTGCCACAGGATCGGCGTACAGGAGGTCGCACGGGGGATCGGCGTGTCGCGTTCCACGCTCGACGGGCATTTCAAGTCTCTTGCCAACCGTACGGTTCACGACGAAATTCAGCGTATTCAGCTGAATGCGACCCGAAGCCTACTTGCGACCACGGCGCTTTCGCTCGACGAGATCGCCCATCGCGCGGGTTTCTGCCATGCGCAGTATCTGGCCGCGCTTTTCCGCCGCGTATGCGGACAGACGCCCGGTCAGTATCGTCGGCGCATGCAGTGAGTGGCTGGCCAAATACGCAATCAGGTTGTGAAAGAACGCAATGGCGGACAAAAGGGCTGCATGCTAAATTCGTGACACTCTATAAGTGCTAAGAGGGGGAACAAACGGATATGAAGCGCAACAGACTTTTTGGGTCGGCCGCAGTCCTGGCAATAGGCGTCCTCTCTTCCTGTGTGACGAGCCGGGAACAGTCCGCTGAACGAACGTTCCGGGCGGGCGCTTATGCCATGGACGTCACACCGACCAACTTCCCCGTGCTGGTCAACGGCGGTTTTTTAACCGCATCCGCCGATCGGGTTGCCGATCCCCTGCATGTGCGCTGGTTGGTGCTCGACAACGGGACGACGCGGGTGGCGCTGGGCGTGCTCGACACCTGTATGCTTCCGGTTGAATTCGCAGAGGCGGTCAAAGCGCGCGCGGAAAAGGTCACCGGTCTTCCGGCGGATCGGATCCTGCTGTCGGCCACGCATACGCACTCCGCGCCCTCGCTCATGCAGGCCTTGGGAACGCCGCCCGATCCTGACTATCCTTCGTTCGCGCTGCCGCGCATCGTCGAGGGCCTGAAGCGCGCCGTCGACAACCTCGCGCCTGCCCGCGTAGGCTGGACCTCGGCCCGAATGCCGGAGTACACGCATACGCGCGTCTGGATCCGTCGCCCCGACAGAATGCTGCGGGATCCTTTTGGCGAACTCACCGTGCGGGCCAACATGCATCCCGGTCATCAGAACCCGGACGTGATCGGGCCGTCCGGTCCATCCGATCCCGCCCTGACGCTGCTCGCCGTGCAGGCATTGGATGGGCGTCCCTTGGCGGTTCTGGCCAATTACTCGATGCATTATTTCGGAGCAAGACCCGTTTCTTCCGACTATTACGGCGCGTTTGCCTCCCGGCTCGCCTCGCTGCTCAGCACCACCAACAGTCCGTCGGCTTTCGTGGGAATCATGTCGCAGGGCACCAGCGGCGACCAACATTGGATGGATTACAGTCAGCCTCGCTCATCCGGGGTGAACAAGGATTCCTATGCGGAAGCGTTGGCGCGGCGCACGGCGGACGCCTATGCGCGAATCGCTTTCCGTGATTGGGCACCGCTGACAATGCGGCAGGCGACCCTTCGTCTCGCGACCCGGCAGCCGGACGCGAAGCGTCTGGAATGGGCGCACCGCGTCGTCGGTGGACTACGCGGGCGGTTGCCGAAGACGCAGAGCGAAGTTTACGCGTGCGAACAAGTTTGGATCGAAGGGCATCCTTCGCGAGAGATTCCCCTTCAAGCGGTTCGCGTCGGCGACCTCGGCATCGCCGCATGGCCGTGCGAAGTCTTTGCGCTGTTTGGTCTGCAGGTGAAGGCACAGAGCCCGTTTGAAACCACGATGAACATCGAGTTGGCCAATGCCGCGGAGGGCTACATCGTGCCCCCCCGAGCTTTTTCCGCTCGGCGGCTACAACACGTGGACTTGCCGCACAGCCATGCTGGAGTCCGGAGCCGGACCGAAGATCGTCGATGCGCTGACCGGCCTGCTGGAAGAGGTCGGCGGGCGGAAGCGTCGGGAGCACAGAGTGTCGCATGGGGCTTACGCGCGCACGGTGTTGGCATCGAACCCCTTGGCGTATTGGCGATTGGAGGAGTGGGGCGGATCAACGGCGTTCGACGCAACGCCGGCCGGGCGACACGCGGCCTACGGGGTCGGGATCGCCCGTTGGCTGGAGGGTCCCGTTTCGTCGGCGTTTTCGGGTCCTGACGCGGTCAACCGGTGCGTACACTTGGCGGGCGGATGTCTGTCGGCGAATGTGGAGAAGCTGAAAGACAAGTACACGGTTGAACTCTGGTTTTGGAACGGACTTTCCAACGACCTGCGGTCTGTCACCGGCGTGCTCTTCGCACGCGGAAACGACCGTTTGACCATCGGCGGTTCGGGCGGGAATGCCGGACATCTGACGTTCTGTTCGCTGGTCGGTCGGCGTGCGATGTGTCCGAAGACGTGGAATTACGTGGCGTTGGTGCGGGACGGGGCCCATGTGAAGGTTTATCTGAACGGTCATTCGGAGCCGGACCTGGAGGGGATGGTCCCGGTCGACGATACCCATGAAATTCGGATCGGAGGGGGCGCGAATCACCCCGAGACGTTCGAGGGCAAGATCGACGAGGTCGCGCTCTACGGGTATGCGTTGACGTCAGAAGAAGTCCGACGGCACGTGCTTCTCGCACGCGAGGCGCTCGCGCCGGACGGGTGAATGAATTCGGGCGTGGCCGACCTGAAGGAGTCCGACCGTCAGCGGCCGGTGCGGATCGTGCTGCTGGCGGACAAGAAGGATCACGGGCCGGACGGCAACGGTCTGCACGATTATCCGTTGTGGCAGGAACGCTGGGCTTTGTTGCTCGGGGGGTGCGCCGCCTCGGGAGCGTCGCAGGTCAACCTGTATGGGCCGCCGGTCGGAGACGTCAATGCAAGCGACGGTGCACAG
>CAZTDL010000083.1:0-10763 GCA_964612775.1 uncultured Lentisphaeraceae bacterium | reverse complement strand
GCGCCTTGGACTCCGCCTGTCTCGCCTGCGGGTAATTCGAACCCGGCGTGCTGGAAGTCGAGGCGGCTGAAGACTAGGTGTCCGACCCAGCGCTGTTTTTCCGGCTCGCCGCGCACCTGCAGCAGCGTCGCTGACCGCGGGGCCGCGACTTCGACGCGAGCCATATCCTCGCCGGGTTTGGGCCAGTAATAGAGCACGCCGGTCTTGCGGTTGAGATACCACTCGCCGGGTTCGTCAAGCCCTTCGAACACGTTTTCGACCACGTACCGTGCGCCGTTCGTAGTGGTGTCGTCGGTGAACCGTATGCTGCTTGTCTGGGCGAAGGTGACGATGTTTGAAACCGGATCGACCGACTGAACCGACAGGTGCGGGTCGCGCCAGAAATGATAGATCGTGACCTCCACGTCTTGGAGGTCGGTCCAGTCCGGCTTCAGCTCGCCGGACGCGAAGCCGAACGCCTTCGATGGCGTGAAGATGGGGATTTTCGCGTTACCGTCGAGAAAGGGGTTGGCGACGCGGAGAAAGCCCTGATTGGGAATACGCGCGCGCGGCCTCGACTGGCCGTTGACGTAGAACTGGCGGAAGTGCCAAGCGCCCTTTTTCACGTCGGGAAGATCCGCCGTCCACAGCGGACCGTCCGCCGCCTTTTTCCAACCGGTGATCGTCTCTCCGCCATCGAGAACCGCACGCTCGCCGGGGGCGGCCTGATAGGTGACTGGCGCGGCGGCGGTACCGGAGTCTTGCGGCTCAAAAACCAGCGGCCGGGTTAACCGATACACGCCGCCATGGATGAAAACGGTCACGGGACCCAAGGCGCCGCGCTGTTTTGCTTCGCGTACGGCCGATTGAGCGCGGGCTAGGGTTGCGAACGGTTTTTCAGCCGTTCCGCTGTTTTCGTCGCAACCTTGCGGGGCGACGTGAAAGGCGACCGAAGACGGCTCTTCTGCCGCAGGTGCCGTTAACAAACAACAGGTAACCGCGCAGACGTAAAACAACAAACGAATCATGACGCTCTTCCCCCCCCAATTGATGTTTTTATGTTTCAACGGTTCGGTTTATCGTTTTGGCTCTTTCCCGTAAAAGCTGATCCAGTCGATTTCGATCGTGTCGCCCGCCGTGCCGATGTCGAGACGAAGCGCATTGAGCAGGCCGGTCCATTTGTCCTCAACTTTTTTGGAGATCAGATAGGTGTGCCACGCTCCGTCATCGTTGAACCCGATAGGGAAGGATTTGTTTCCGGAAAGTTCGGGTTCTTTTTTTGTGGTCCAAAACACCTCGCCCGCGCGCAGCCCCTTGGGCACTTTCAGTCGCAGGGCTATGTGGCCGATCGACTCGATCGCCACGCCGACCTGTTGAATGATGAGTTGGGGGTCGTCGCCCGTCGGATGCGTCACAAGCACGCCGTTTTCAATGGTGAGAGGCGCGATCTGATAAGGCCGCCAGCCTTCGGCGGTGTCGAACTCCCACTGCTTCAGGACCGCGCCCGTCGGCAGCGGCGCGTCCGCCGTGACCTGTGTGGTTCGCACGGCGAGGGGCGGGGGCGGGTAGGGCTGGCCTTCGAGCGTATGGGCCTGCGCCCATTCCTCCGCGCTGAGCATGCTGAAGCGGCCCGCTTTGGCCGCAGTGGGCACGAGATCCGCGTGTGTCTCCGGCGCATCGGTATAGACCTTGCGCACGCGGTCGAGGAAGGCGAAGCCGAACTCTTGGTCGGGTTCGATGAAACCGCCTTCGCCCCATTCGTTCCACGCCTCGATGATCGCGAGGTTGTTGCGCTTGTCGATGTGCTTCAAGCTGGCGCGGCACATTTTTTCGAACAGGTCGGGCGTTTTGCCGGTGATGACCAGCGCGTTCTGGCGGGCACGCGGCCGGTCGTCCCCGTTGGAGCCGATCGGCACGATGTAATGGGGTTCTTTGCGCTGGGCGGCTGACTGCCACATCGTTTCAAAATGTTTGACCATGTCTTCATACGGTAGCGAATGACCGCGCTTCCATTCGTATTTTGAATCGGCATCGGCGCCATAGTAAGAATACGCCGTGAAGGCGCTGAAGCCGGCTTCAGCGTAATTCGAGCCGCCGCCGAGAGCGACAAAATAAAGGTCCTTGAGACCTTTGGCGCGGAGCAACTTGTTCATCTCCTCAAGGACGGCGCGGAAGCCGACAGGACCGCCGTTGGCCTGCACGAGGGCGGCGGGGACAAAGGCCATGAACACGGGATGTCCGTCCACGGTCAGATAATTGGGGCGTTTGAAATAATTCTCCGCGAGGTACTCGGTCATTTGAAGGAGCGCGGGCTTGGAGAAATCCAGCGGCGCGGGCTTGCCGTCGCGTTTCCAGTCGAGAGCATGATTGCACCAGTGGATGCAGAACTTCATCTCATTCGCGTACTTGGCTTTGAGGAAACCCTGCTCCAGCGTGCGCGCGAGACGCTTTTCGCCCGCGTTCCAGTACCAGTCGAAGGCGAAGAATGAAAGGCCGTGTTCCAACGCCCACTTGATGTGCCAGTCATTCACCTCGGGGAGCGAGTCGTCGTAGAAGCCGAGGAGCGGACGCGGCGCGGGCTGTTTGGCGACAGCCCATTTCCACTCGCTGTCCTCGTCGTGCGTGCGGTACGGATAATCGCCGCGCCCGGTGTCGCGGTACCAGCCCGGAAAAATGTAGGTGCCCAGCGTGATTTTGCCGGCGACGGGGACCGGAGCGGGAACGCCCTCGCCTTCCCATGTTATTGTTTCGGCATGGACGGTTAGGGCGATTCCAAGCGCAGCGCTCACCGCACAAAAGGCGTATGGTTTTTTGTCCTGCTCATCGAGGTTTCCTTTCCTGCAAAGGGGTTAGCGTGACGCGTCCGATTTTATAGCGCCGCCGGCCATCGTCGCCCGCGAGCGGCAAGGCGGTCACGGGCGTGCCGTCGCGTTGCCCGACAGAAACAAAAACGTCGCAGGTGCCCGGGCGTGTCACGGGCGCGATGTGCCCGATGCGAAAGCGTGCGGTGCGCGTGACTTCGGGCGCTTCCCCGGCCTTACCCGTGCGGAGGGTCCGCATGTCCAGACCCTCATCCGAGAGAACGGAAACGATGCCGCCTTTGTCATCCTTGAGTGTCAACGCATAGAAGCCGCCGCCGTAGCAGGGTGCGACACCGGCGTTGACCCAAACGCTGGCGACCTCAAAAGGTTCTCCGATTTCGACGGTGTCGGGGAACGTGATGGAGCGCGGCATGAGACGGTACCCCAGTCGGCGGTTGATTGCCGCAATGCCGGCGGCGTTGTTTGTGTAGATCTCGTCGGGCCAGCCGTGGATCGAAAGGTAGCTGCCGTGATAGTCCTCGACGGCCCTCAACAGAAGGCCCGTGTCCCACGCGTTGATCTTTGTCGCCATGTGGTAGTGCTGAGTCTCAAGGATGATCGGGAGCGTCGGCCAGAACAGCGCCGCCATATCGTCGTGAAACCAGGCGTTGGGCGCTTTCCTGACGAAAATGCTGTCGTCGCGGAAGGTAACGCCTTTCTCCAGGGCATAGCGCATGATCGGCCAGTCGCCGGTCTTGTTATCGCCGCCGTCGCAGTCGTCGCTCAGGCTGAGCAGCGTCTTTTTGAAGTGTTTCACATGCAAATCGATGTGGCGCTTGATGCCCTCGATCTGGCGGTCGCGGGGAATTTTGCTGCTGAACTGGGTATGGCCTTCGCCGTAAAGTCCATAGGAACCGATGTCGACGAAAGCGACATTCGGGTTGCCGTCATAACGCGCCGCAAAGGCCCGCAGGAAATTATCCAGCTTTTCGAGAAAGACCGGATCGAGATAGTCCGGATCCCAATAACGTCCGTCCGGCGCAGGGCCCTTGAGCAGATTCCAGCGGATGCCCTTCGCGCCCGCCTTCTCAACCCACTCGGGTGTGGCGCGTCGGTCCTGATGCTCGGAACAGCTGATGCGAAAAGCGACCTTCGCGCCACGCTCGATCCAACGCTGCGCCGGGGTGTCCAGCAGCGCCCAATTGAAAACGCCCTCTTCGGGCTCAAGCGTTGACCACTGAATTCGAAGATAAACCGCGGAGCAGCCCGGGAACCACGCCAGCGAATCGGATGGCTCAAGGCGCTCGCCATACTTCTGCGTTGAATTGTCGTAGAAGTGGCAGGCCCAGCCCATGCCGGGATTCCGTAACGCTGCGCCGGTATCCACGGGCGTGACGGTCCATGCCCCGGCGGCACCTGCCGCGCCGCAACACAGCACGACGAATTTTCGGAACAACATGGTTTTTCTTTCGATTACGTTAGCGGTGCGGCCCCATTCTTATCCCCCTGCTAAATGATGCCGTCCATTACCATACTCGCTTTATACCAAACGGCGCACCCTCCCGCAACGACCGTCTGCCGGTCGTCAAGGATCAAAGGGTCATCGGTTTCATCTTTCCGGTTGGCGCCGGTTTATGGGCGGATGTCTGGTCCGAATTAAATTACAAGCGGGACCGGCATAGAAACGATACTTCATTGCCGCTTTCTTATGCGGGATCTCTTCATGCCTTTCCGGTCGCTTTGGATGTTATCCGGTTGCGTCCCCGTCCTCCCGCGCGGCCGTCTTCTCCGAGATCGGCGAGAGACCGGAAACCCCCATCGCAACACGGAGGGCCTGACGGCATAATCCGCCTTCACGCTTTGACAAACAAAAATCCTTGCGCGGCCAACGGCCGCCGGATGTTCCCGGCAGAATCAGATTAAAAGCTACGAAAAATTTCAGGGCAGTCCAGCCTTGTCCGTATATACATCGCCTTGTGTCCCTCATTGTTCGGGTGAGTTAAATCGTTTGAAAATAACGCTGTGTTTTGGCCCTGTTGCGGGTCATTGTTAATGGCTGTCGCGACATCATATTCGCAGCAACCGATTTTCCCCAAGTCGTATTCCGCAATGACCTCGTCAATCATCTTGTTTATGGCGATAACTCTTTGGCTGTCCTTCAACATGGGGATGTGATTAACAATCGGTTTCGCCCCTATTGCAAGGATGGATTCAATCATTTTGCGCAACAACTCTTTTGAGTTTCCCCCGTTTGTCCCAATTGTGACAAACACATAATGAGGTCTTAATTCTGTCGCTTCAGATGAAATTCTTTCAATAACGTTTTTAATAATTCCCGAACTTCTGCCGCTCACCATGCACATTCTTTTGCCGAAATTTGACGCAATCAAATACGGATAAGCATTTTCAGGCGTTGTTGCGCCCGCTCCTTCCGTTATCGAATCGCCGTAAATAACCATGAAACAGTTATTGGAATCGCTCATTTCAGTGTTTACATATATGTTGAATATTACAATATTAGCGGTCGCAAATGAGACTGGACGCTCAAACAAATACCCCGGGATATTTGACAGATGGGCGATTTCTTCTCCCGTTGTCAGATCGGTTATTTTTGCCGTTACACCCGGCCCGTTCAGTCGTTGTCTTTTAATGCTGCAACGCAATTTTTTGCCGATGTATTTCGCATGATTCTCAATCATGGCGAAATGATCGGTGTCGGCCATTTCATCAACAGGAGCTTCGTTTGTTTTCGGTTGTTTTAGGCACCCGAATGTCCCCTTCGATAAGTCGACGTAAACGGTTGACCGTGCACGCGATTGCAATCGATAAGCACTCGGATACGAACCGAAATAAGCAATGCCGGCACTCGTCAGGATGAAATCAAACACAAAATATTCCGGGTCAATTGCATATTCACGCTCGATCAACAGTTTATTTGATATGCCATAGTTCGTTCCGTTGGAAATGCTTTTCTTGTCCTCGGAAACCGTCCAATTAGCCGCACTTATTTTTTTCATCGTCGAGAAATCGGACTTAAACAAGTTTGGCGAAACGGTAATCCCGCCATGGGTTGCCAGAACTTTTTCTGTTGTCTTCGATCCTTCAATCCCTTTGTTGAACTCGCTATTCTGCGAAACGGCAAGCGCATCAGTTCCATTAACGAATAAGGAGAACAGGAAGATGAAAGCAATAATTGTCGTCGTTGGCCAAGTGGGCTCATATCTTGCGAAACCGCTTATCGTACACATTCGATCCTCCGTTTGTTCTCCGTGCGGGCGTCCCCGCGCCCGTCCGCCCGAGCGGGTTTCCCTTCCCGACCGGAAAATGTCCCGAATCATACGGCTTCCGACGCCCGCCGTCAACGTCGGGGGTCAAATAGTCCGGGACGGATTGCCCCGGCACCTTTAGGTGAAAAGGACCGTAATTGTACATTGTACAAAATACGGTTAACGTGGCCGGTGGACGGGGCTGAACGTCTGGTGAAAACGTGTTCAGCGCCCGAAGAAAGCGGAAGCAACGTCATCCTCTGTTCGCTCGTGCGCCGACGTATCGGCACGGGCGTGTCAATCTGCGTCATTGCGCCGCAACACGCAATGTCGAACACCGTCCGCGCGTTCGGCCAAGAGGAGGAGGATGCCGATAAGGACGTTCAAGGGACCCTCGGTTCCCTGCCAGAACCAAGGCAACCCGGCCTTGAGGTCTGTCCAAAACAATAACAAGCCGAGGGCGACAAGGGCGAATCCCGCGCCGCGTACAAGCGGGCGATATCGGATCAGGTCAAAAGAGAACACCCAGAGCAACACGCCCAGAAGCGCGTAGAGGGCCGAAGTCGAGCGTGCGAGATATTCGACAATCGGTCCGTTCGGCAACGGCCCCAGGCCGAGGGCTCGGTGAACGGTGTCCATGGTGCGGAGCGGCATCATGGCGCAGAATACGGCCGAACCGGCAACGGTGCCGACCGCCCGCAGGATCAGAATTAAGAAGCGGTCATATGTCATGGCGGGGCTTTCCTGTTCTTCCGCGCTTTCTGTGAAACACGGCGGATTGGTTCACTCGGTTTCAGTATGGCGGCAATGTCGGGAGAGGCAAGAATGGCGCTCAGCTAGAACGGTTTCACATCTTGGCCATATACTTCCTCTAACTCATGATCTTCTCTGGCATGAAGGTCGGGCATGCGTTCGGGAAAGCGGTGTTTCGATCTCGATGCCGAAAAAGAAGAAAACATAAAAATGTTTATCAAACAACAACTTTTTCGCTTTCATAAATTGCCGACCCAATGTCATTGAGCAGCCTTCCGGTCCGCATTTGAGACCAGAATTCGATCATTCGCGACTGTTTCAATGCGGCTGAATTTTGAAAAAACAGGGTTGCGTGCGCAGCGCGGCGTGGACAGTCTCGCAATACCAATTTGCATGTTGATGGGGCTGGGTTTTTGGGGAGAATGGCGTGATGCGCCGGAATGGTGATGTAGGGCGCAAAATGATACTTGCCGCGCCCCGCGCGCCGCCCGGCCGCGTTCCGATTCCGCTCAAAACAGCATGTCGGCTGTCTTGAACACCAAGGCTCGCGATGTCGCCTGAACCGTTTCCGAGAATCAACGCGACTTTGCTTCGGATGAGATCCTCGAGGCGGTTCCTGCTCGACGTCTTTCCGCGTCTGGCGGCGGTAAGCGGAAAGGGTCATGTCGAAGTGCAACCGAAACATTTTGCCGAGGTGGCTGGCGTCGTTGAAGCCGCAGGTGTCCGCGATGACTTCAATCGTCATCGGCGTTTCGCGCAACAGCGTCTGAACCCGTTCCAACCGGACGCGCATGACCTCCGCGTATACCGTCCGTCCCATCACCGACTTGAAGCGCGTCTCCAGCGAGCGACGGGAAGCGTGCAGGTGTTTTATCAGATCGTCAACCTTCACGGGAACGCCCGCATTGATGCGGATGAACTCCAGCGCGCGGGCGACCAACGCATCGGAAACCAGAACGGTTGCGGTTGAGGGCCGCGTCACCAAATGGGAGAATCCGTAGGTAATGACGGTCTGCTTGTGTTTGCCGTGCTGCTTGCCGCGCATCATTTCGTCGAGCGCGCGGGCGGCCTCGAACCCCGCTTGTTCGGTGTTCATTTGGATGCTCGACATCTGGGGCCGGGTGGTTTCGCAGAGCAGTTCGTCGTTGTCTACGCCCAGCACCGCCACTTCTTGAGGCACGGCGAGATTCGCTTTCATGCAGGAATCCAGCACCTGACGGCCCCGTACGTCGTTTGCGGCAAAAACCGCAACGGGTTTCGCCAGTCTTTTCAGCCAGTCGCACAGGTCTCGCTGTTCAACGCCGAAGTCTTTTCGGGCCGAAGCGGACGACAGGGAATAAACCTCGCAGGAGAACCCTTCCTGCCGCAACCGCTTGACGAACGCCGCTTGGCGTTCTCCGGACCATCGCGCACTGTTGACTTGGCCCACAAAGGCGAAATGCGTGAATTTGAGACCCAGAAAATAGTCCGCCGCCCGTTGGCCGATCAGACGGTTGTCGCACACGACGCAACTCAGCCGGGAGATCGGATCTTTCGGATTGAGGAACGCATCCGTCCGATTGGTGCAGATAATCGGGACGCGGGCGGTCAACATCCGTTTGGCGAATCCCACGTCGTTCAATCCCCCGATGATTCCCGTACAGCCCCATCTTTCTGGGCGGAACATTTTTGTTCGCCTTCGCGCCCTTCGATGAGGTGGACGTTCCACGGTCCGTGAAAATGCACATACTGCAGAATTCCGCGCAACAATTCTCTGCACGTTTTGACCGAAGTCGGCAGTAGCAAAGCCACCTGCGGTATGCGTGTTCGAACGAATATCATTGTTTCGTTATACCAGAAGACCTCCTGCCTGGTGAACAAAATAATTTGCGCTTTATTACTATTCTTTTTGCGTGAATCTACCTGTTTTAAGCAAAAGACGGAATTCTATAATACGCCCGACGATCAGATTGGGCGCATCTTCGATAAACGGGAATACGACATGATGGAGGCATCGTGAGACTGGCTACACGCATCGAGTCAACTCAGCCGGGATCGGGGGAACTGGCCGTGTTTTATCTGGCCCAAGCGGGGTTCTGTTTTAAGACGCCCGCGGGCTCGACCGTCTGCGTCGACCCGTATCTGGGCGACTGCTGCGAACGCCTGTTCCATTTCAAGCGGATGGTGCCCGCGCCGATGGCGATGGACGAATTGAAGACAGACGTCCTGGTCGCCACCCATTCCCACAACGACCATCTCGACCCCGATCTGCTCGACGGCGTGAAACGGCATCCGCGGACCCGTTTTGTCGGTTCGCCGGATTGCCGCCCGGTTTACCAGGCGGCGGGGATCGCCGACGAACGCGTCACGATTCTGGCTGCGGGCGAGAGTGCGGCTCTGGACGGCGTCGGATACCGCGCGGTTTACGCCGATCACGGCGAACTGGCTCCGGACGCGGTCGGATTCCTGATGACGCTGGACGGCATCACGGTCTACGACACCGGCGACACCGGCTATTGTCCGGATAAAATCATGGCCTCGCTGGGCGACGTCGCCGTCGACATCCTGATCGCGCCGATCAATCCGGCCTTCGGCAACCTCGGCCACGAAAACGCCGTCCGGCTGGCCGCGCGCATCCGGCCGCGCGTGGTCATCGGCAGTCATTTCGGTATGTTCGTCGAACACGGCGGCGATCCGGGGGCGTTCTTGACCTACGCAAAACAAACGTTGCCCAAAGCGCAGACGCCCCTCATCATGGCGCCGGGCGAGCGGCTGATTTATTCTCAACAAGAAGGCATTGTCTCACTGGAAACCCAGTCAAAGCGATAGACCTCACAAAAGGAGATGCGAGCCACTATGACCAAAACCATGAAAGCAGCCCGTCTTTTCGGTCCCGACGATCTGAGGGTCATCAATATGCCGATACCGGAATTAGGTCCCCGCGACATTTTGAGCAAAGTCATGCGAGCCGGCATCTGCGGCACGGACTATTCGATCTACTCGGGCGAGTTCTCTTTTGTTAAAGACGGCAGTGTCAAGTTTCCGTTCACGCCGGGACACGAATGGTCGGGCGTGGTCGCCGCCGTCGGAAGCGAGGTCGTCAGCTTTAAACCGGGCGACCGCATTGTCGGCGACACGTTCGTCTCGTGCGGCTCGTGCGACGTGTGTCTGATGGGCCTCTACGATCATTGCAAGAACGTGAGGAGCGTCGGCACGATCAACGCGTGGGACGGCGGTTTCGCCGAGTACACCGTGTTTCCCGAACGTCATATATTCCATCTTCCGGACGGCGTCAGCTTCGACGCCGGCGCGTTTGTCGAACCGGCCGCGACCTCGCTCAACGCGGTCAACGCCGCTTCCGTTGAAGTCGGCGACACCGTCCTGGTCCACGGCTCCGGACCGCTGGGCGTGCTGGCGGCTAAGTTTGCCAAGCTGTCCGGAGCGTCGAAAGTGTTCATCACCGGACGCAAAGATCCCAAACTGCAGGTGGCTTTGTCTTACGGGGCCGACGTGGCGATCAACACCACCCGCGAATCCGTCGCCGATGCCGTTGCCCGCCACACCGCGCAAGGGCGCGTCGACCGGATCATCGAGACCTCGGGATCGCTCGAACTTCTGCTGCAGTCGCTGGATCTGGTGCGCAGGGGCGGCACGCTTGCGGCGGTGGCGTTCTACGACAAGCTGATCGAAAATCTGGAAATCGACAAACTCGTGTTCGGGCAGATCCATCTCGTGGGGGCATCGGGGAGCACGGGTACTTACGAACCCGTCATTGCGCTGATGGCCTCGGGCGTGCTTGACGTGACGCCGTTGATCAGCGGCCGTTATCCGCTCAAGGATATTGTGCAGGGGTACCGAGACATGAAGGACCGCAATGACATCCGCATCAAGTGGCTGGTGGAATGCGATTGAGGACTTATGCAAAACCACATCGCTACGTTGACAAATCTGGGCAAGCCGCCGGTGCGGCTGAACAAAGTCTGCG
>CAZTDL010000082.1:0-10819 GCA_964612775.1 uncultured Lentisphaeraceae bacterium | reverse complement strand
TCTCGATGCTCATCAACCCGAACGGCTACGAACTCGGCCGCGGGACGGAGTACGTGAAGAACTTCTTCGCGGAGGTGAGCGAGAAGGGGTACGGATACGGGATGGGGCCGAAGGGCAATGAGCGGAAGGAGACGAGCTACTGGAAGTGGTGCGCGTTGCGGGCGATCCGCTATCTGCAGTGGATCAAGTCGCTACCGGAATGGGACGGGAAGGAACTCGTGATCAGCGGCGGCAGCTAGGGCGACTGGCAGTGCTACCACGCGGCGGCGCATGTGCCGGGCGTCACGCGGATGAACGGGAACGGCTCATGGGGCGGAGACTGGACGGGCCAGGCGCAGCACGGCCGTCTCCGTTCGACGTACCGTCCGACCGACTGGTTCCCCGACATGGCGTACTTCGATCCCGTCTTCGCGGCGAAGCGCATCACGTGCCCCGTGAACATCTCCTTCGCGGGGCTCGGCGACTACGTCTCGACGCCCGCCTCGCTCACGCTCATCTACCGGAACCTGAAGGGACCGAAGCAGATCACCTACGTGCAGGGTTCGACGCACGGATGGCGTCCCGACGACATGCAGCGCCAGACCGTCGACGGCGGCTGGGACGCGGCGATGAAGGTATTGCCGACTCCGCCGAAGGACGTGCCGCCGGGCTTCGTCGAGAAGCTCTTCACGTCGAAGGACCTCGTCTACTGGCTGGACGCCGCGCGCGCCGACACGCTGACGAAGGACGCCGCAGGCCGGGTGGTGAAATGGGCTTCGGCGAACGGCAACGGCTACGCGTTTCTGCCGGGCGCCGCCGCACCCTCCTGCACGAACGCGCTCAACGGGAAGGGCGTCGTTTCGTTCGGCGCGGCGGGGCCGACGAGTCTCGTTGCGACGGGGCCGACGACACAGCGGACCGTATTCGTAGTCTGCCGTCCGCGCCGCGTGGCGACGGACTTCTCGGGCGTGTGGGGCCCGAAGGGGAAGGACGGAGGCCTGCGCATGGCGCAGACGAGCCGGAACTGGGAGAACGTGCGCGGCGGCCCGAACTTCAACTCGACCGACACGCTGATGGTGAATGGCGCCTCCTGCCGGGGTGCCGTTCCGTTCCTGCCGGGCGACATCCAGGTGCTGGCCCTGCGCCACACCGAGGACATCCAGATGTGGGGGGCGACGTCGTGTGCGGACTTCACGCCGTCCGTGGGCGAGTACGTGACGGGACGTTTCTTCGACGGCGACGTCGCCGAGATCGCGGCCTTCAGCAACCTCCTCTCCGAGGACGACTGCCGCGCCGTGAGCGAGGCGCTGATGGAGAAGTGGAACCCCGAGGGCGTCGCCTCCGCGTTCGATCCGCTCGACGCCGTCCGCGCGGCGGTGGCGCGCGGCGAGCGGCACGTCACGATCCCGAAGCGGCTCTATCTGGTGAAGCCGAAGGACGACGGCGTCTATCTTTCGCTGAAGGGCATCGCCGACACGATGATCGACTTCTCGGGCTCCGAACTGCGCGGCCTCGTGAACACGGGCTTCTTCCGTCTGGAGTGCTGCACGAACGTGCAGATCCGCAACGTGACGCTCGACTACCGCACGCTGCCGTTCACGCAGGCGACGATTCTCTCCAGCGACAAGGACAAGACATGGACCGTGAAGGTGATCCCCGGCTACCCCGTGCCGCCGGACGGCGAAGACGGCGCGTGGCCGTTCCAAGTGTATGACAGGACGACGCTCGAGCTCAAGAACCCGATGCGCTGCTGGAACGGATTCAAGATCGAGAAGACGGGGGCGGACACCTTCCGCGTCTCGGGCGGCGACAACAAGACGGGCGACGCGGGCGACTACGCCGTGTGGGGACTGCCGCCGCCGAAGGGTTCGATGGAGGGCGACCATGTGTCGGAACGTGACGTCGTCTACTGCCGCGCGACCGTGCGGTGCGTGTTCGAGAACATCACGGAGTACGCTACGCCGGGCGGACGCGCCTTCGAGGAACATCTCACGGAGGGAAACGTCTACCGCAACTGCAGAATCATCCGGCGTCCGCCCGAGACGGATCCCGTGAAGCGGGGGCTGAAGCGTCTCCGGAGCGGCAACCACGACGCGTTCATGAGCCGGCGCGCGGTGGAGGGTCCGAAGATCCTCGGCTGCACGGCGATGTACCACTGCGACGACTGCGTGAACATCAGCGGCATGTATGGGGTCGTGTACGAGGTGAAGGGGAAGACGGTGCGCCTGCTCGAATACATCCCGAGCGTCTTCCACGTGGGGGACACGACGCAGGCGATGAGCTTCGAGGGAAAACCACTGCCCCAGATGACGGTGACGGCCGTGAAGAACGGCGGCGCGATGACGGCCGAGGAGCGCGAATACGTGAAGACGATCGGACTCTGGCGCGGGCTCGACGCGCTCTGCCGCACGGCGGTGGAGATCGAGGTGGACGACGCCTCGACGCTCAAGCGCGGCGACGCCGTGGTCTCCAACCGCGCGCAGGGGAACGGGTTCGAGATCCGCGGCTGCCATTTCGGACGCAACCGTGCGTTAGGGATCCGTCTGCGCGCCTCGCACGGCACGATCGCGGACAACGTCATCGACCATCCCGAGGGGTGTGGCGTCTTCGTGGGACCCGAATACGAGTGGCTCGAGGGCGGACTCTCCGAGGACGTGACCATCACGAACAATACACTCGTGGGGTGTCAGACCCAGGTGGGCGGCGCGGCCGCGCACCGGAAGCGCCTGGAACGCGGCGTGTACCGAAACCTCGTGGTGGAGGGAACTGCCGACCACGGCGCCTGGCTGGATCCCGTGGAATACGTGCAGGAGGAGATCGCGCGGGGTGCGAAGCGGATCTCCGTGCCGAAGGCGCGGTACTGGATCGCGCCGGCGGCGGGGAAGGGGGCCTACTTCGATTTCGACGGACTCAACGGCGTGGAAATCGACTTCAACGGCAGCGAACTCGTGGGTGCCGTGGCGATCAGCATGTTCCAGGCGGCCAACTGCACCCATTTGGCGATCCGCAACGTGTCGATCGATTTCGCCGAGCTGCCGTTCACGCAGGCGGTGATCGAGAAAGTGGACAAGGACCACGCCTGGGACGTGCGCGTGATCAAGGGTTATCCCTGCCCCTCGTACGACCAGATCGCCCACGGCGACCAGAGCTTTTGGCCGATCCAGGCTTACGACGCGAAAACGTTCGAACCGAAGAACTACATGCGTTTCCGCGACAATGTGGCGATCACGCGTACGGGTCCGGCCACCTATCGCATCACGGGCGGACTCAACCGCACGGGCGACGCGGGCGACATCGCCGTGTGGAGCATCCGCGAGACGACGCGGTCCTACATGTCGAGCGCCGTCTCGGCAACCGGCTGCAAGGACTGCCTCTTCGAGAACGTCACCGTGTATGCGACGCCGCACGGCTGTGGATTCGCGGAGTTCTCGGCGGACGGCAACACCTACCGCAACTGCCGCCTCGTGCGGCGTCCGCCCGAGACGGATCTCTTCCCCCGCGCCTTCCGCCGTCTGCGCAGCGGCAACCACGACGCGTTCAACTCGCGCTGCTCGTACAAGGGTCCGCTCCTCGACGGCTGCACGTTCCAGTACCACTGCGACGACTGCGTGAACATCAGCGGGTTCTACGCGTTCGTGACGAAGCAGGAGGGGCGCACGGTCCGCCTTGCGCCGTGCGCGGGACAGATGCGGATCGACCCGGGCGACACCTGTCAGGTGATGACGTTCGAGGGGACGTGTCCGCTCGACGTGAAGGTTCTCACCCTCGCCCCCGCGGGCGCCACGACGAAGGAGGAGCTCGCGCTCTTCGAGAGCTACAACCTGTGGCCGGGTCTCGCGAAGAACGCCTGCCGCGCGTACACGGCGGTGCTGGACGCGGACGTTGACCTGCCGCCCGGTTCGGTGATCATTTCGAACCGCCGGATGGGCAACGGGTTCACGATCCGCAATTGCACAATGGGGCACAACCGCGCGCGCGGGCTCCTCATCAAGGCGAGCGACGGCCTGATCGAGAACAACGTCCTGGAGGGCGTGGAGGGTTCTGCCGTACAGATCACGCCCGAGTACGAGTGGATGGAGGGCGGGTGCAGCCGGAATGTCACGGTGCGGAACAACGTCCTGCGGCGCAACGGCGGCGGGGTGGTGGTGGCCGGGAACAACGGCGCGCGCAAGCCTCTGCCCGCGGCCTCGCATCGGAACGTCGTCATCACGGGGAACCGTCTGTCCGAATCCTACACCGGAATTGGGGTGACCGGCTGCGCGGGTCTCGACGTAAGGGACAACGAAATCGTCCTCCACCCCGGCGCCCGGGCGAAACCCGTGGAACTGCACAACGTCGCCGACGTTCAGGGCCCGTGACTAGGCTTTTTTCGTTATCATTGGGCGCATCCCCGTTCAACTGATCCGCCTCTCCGCATCGGCCCCTCCTGGCCCGCGCGGGGTGGTCCTTCCCGCTTGTGGCGCAACCGTGACGCTGATCTTAACCCGTTTCAGTGGACACTCGGGGTGGTGCCAAATCCGGCCGCGTACTTCGTGCAGAAGGTGCTGATACGCTCTCAAGGGCGTGAGCGGGCTTTGATAGAGAAAGACTGCTATTATCTGCATGAGGTGTCGGTGCTTTTCAGAAATGCATCTGCTGAACTCAAGGCGGCTTACGAGTCGATGAGGGCGAGTTATCCCGCATGGGCGAAATGGCTGAAGAGATACCAGGCTGATGCCGCTTTTCTGTTTAGTTCCGCTATGGCGGAAGGGCCGACGAGTGCCGTCTGTGTGTATCGCGACACATTCTCGGGGGGGGGGCAACTTCAGGCGATGTCACATCTGAGATGGTCTGCCGATCCGTTCAGAAAATGCTGAGTCTGTTTCGCGACTCCGTATCCAAGTGAATCCACTCCGCCAACAGGAGGGCTTTTGCACGCAGACGGTGCATTTTTGAACTAAGTTCGTATTTTTGGAAATAGCCACCGAAAACCACCCTTTTTCACATCCAGACAGGGTCAAAACGCGTACGCGTCATATAAAGCAAAAAGGCCGGTCTTATTGGGATTTCCAACAAAAACGACCTTAAAACTGGTGGGCGCTACAAGATTCGAACTTGTGACTTCTACCGTGTGAAAGTAGCGCTCTAACCAACTGAGCTAAGCGCCCGCACCGGGAAAAACGGGTTTATTTATATCATTGCCGACGTGGCGGTGTCAAGGGGCGGTAAAAAGAATTTAAAGCGCCGGATTCCTTGAGGCGGGCAGCATCTCCAAACGATTGCCTGGCTTGGCAATAAGGCGATGAACGCGGCCATGCGGCTCAAGAATATTACTCTGCCCGCATATGGATATCCTGCGCGGTCAGGATGAACGCCCGGAGCACCATCAAATATCGTCGGCGGAACAGGGTCGCAACGTTGTAGTCTGCTGACTGTTTTTTGTTTCTGACTTCGTGCGAGCTGTTTGGACCGTCCATATGGACACGGTTTGTATTGCCTTTTTAAAAATGCATCGCCGTGAACGACTGAGTCGAGATTGTTGTGATGGACTTAACCCGATACGGTGACCATTCCGCTGATGCGGCCGGATCACAGACGCTGATGCCGATCCGCTTGATTTTTTACGGGCAGGGTCACCCGATTCCGTTCGCGATTATTAATCAGTGAGTTCCTTGAAGTTTAAAAAGTTAATCATGGCTAACTTTTCCGCTTGCGTTCGGGTGCGTGCCCCGCTAAAGTTAGCCGCATCTAACAAATACGGAGGCATACGCGATGACACTTAACGAGATGAAAGCGGGGCAGACGGCTGAGATCACGGGCTATCAGGCGGGAAGCGCCGTCTACCGAGCGAAATTGTTGGCCCTCGGGTTGACGCGTGGCGTGCGGATCAAATTGGTGAACGTTGCGCCTCTGGGTGATCCGGTGGAACTTGAGGTGCGAGGTTTTCATCTTTCCCTTCGTCGGGAAGAGGCGTCCGTGGTGAGTGTCGCGCGCGTGTAAAGGGCATTCTATATGGGGCATCCGTTTCGCAAAGGAGGTGGCGCGTGAGGAAAGCGTTTCAGATCGGGCTGGTGGGCAATCCGAATTCGGGTAAGACAACAGTGTTCAACGCGCTGACTGGGGCGCGGCAGCGCATCGGCAACTGGCCGGGCGTTACGGTTGAGAAAAAAGAGGGTGAGCTTCGGTTGCCGGACGGGCGTGAAGTGACGCTGGTGGATCTTCCCGGCATCTACTCCCTTTCCGCCGCGAGCGAGGATGAGCGTGTTTCTCTGGAGTATGTGTTGAGCGGCGCGGCCGACTTGATCGTCAACGTCATCGATGCCACCAATCTTGAGAGGAATCTGTATCTGACGGTCCTCCTGCTGGAACTGAAATTGCCGGTTTTGGCGGTTGTGACCATGATGGACATTGCGCACGGCCGGAAGATCGCGATTGACCTCGAGCATCTGGGTCGCCATTTGGGATGCCCCGTGGTGGGCGTGAATACCTTAAATAAAGGCGATGTGCAAATGCTGGCGGAACGTATCGCCCCCGTTTCTGAAAGGCTGGAGGCCGGAATATTTGAGATGAAGTATCCGAACGAGATGGAGGAGGAGATCGCGATCCTCGAGGCCGGTAGCGTCAAGACGGCTGAGGCTCTCGGCCTTTCGGCGCGGTGGGTGGCGATCAAACTGCTTGAATGCGATCCCTACGTGACGCGCAAGGCCGTCGGACTGAACGATCGGGCGCCGACGCGGATCCCCGCGGCGACGCGGCGGATCAAGGGCGTGCTCAAGGAGACGCCGGACGTGCTGTTCGCCGACACGCGTTACGGCGTGATCTCGGGTTTATGCAAGGACGTTGTCCGCCGCACAGAGAAGGGCGTGTATTTTACAGCCAAAGCCGACCGGTTCATTCTAAACCGGTTTCTGGGTATCCCGTTCTTTCTGCTGGTCATGTATCTGGTGTTCTGGCTGACGCAAACGGTGGGCGGCGCGTTTATCGACTTCTTCGATATCGCGGGAGGAACGGTTTTCGTGGAGGGCGCGAAGTTCCTGCTCACGACGCTTTCGGCACCGGGGTGGCTGGTCGCTCTGGTCTCGGGCGGCGTCGGATCGGGTTTTCAGACGATGGCGACCTTTATTCCTCCGATCTTCTTCATGTTTTTCTGCCTCTCCCTGTTGGAAGATTCCGGCTATATGGCGCGCGCGGCCTTTGTGATGGACCGCTTCATGCGTTTGCTGGGGTTGCCCGGAAAATCGTTCGTGCCGCTGCTGGTGGGTTTCGGCTGCTCGGTACCCGCGATCATGGCGACGCGCACGCTGGACAACCGTCGCGACCGTTTTCTGACGATATTCATGACGCCGTTTATGTCGTGCGGGGCCAAGATGCCGGTGTATTCGCTCTTCGGGGCAGCCTTCTTTGGCGAGCGGGCGGGGCAGATGGTGTTCTGGATCTACTTGAGCGGGATAACGCTCGCCATTCTTACCGGATTACTGCTGAAGGCCACGCTGTTTCAGGGCGAGCCTTCGCATTTCATCATGGAGCTGCCTCCGTATCATCTGCCGCGCATGAAGCACATCCTGCTGCACACTTGGGACCGGCTAAAAGTCTTTCTCTTCCGTGCCGGCAAGGTAATCGTGCCGATGGTTCTGCTGCTGGGTTTCCTGAACTCGGTGGGCCGTGACGGATCGTTCGGCAACGCGGACTCCAAGAACTCGCTGCTCTGCCTGGCGGGCATGGCGATCACACCGGTTTTCGCGCCGATGGGCGTCGAGCCGGAGAACTGGCCCGCCTCGGTGTCGATCTTCACCGGGCTTTTCGCCAAGGAAGCCGTGGTTGGTACGCTGAACTCGCTTTACGGGCAAATGCGCGAGGGTTCCGCGAAATCGGAAGGTGAGACGGAAGACGCGGCTGAATCCGTTGCGGCGGCCGAGGAAGGCTACAGTCTGTGGGGGGGGGCTGACGGAGGCGATCGCCACGGTTCCCAAAAATCTGTCCGTGGTTTTGGGCGGTCTGACCGATCCGTTCGGTTTCGGTTCCGTTACGGGGGATGAGGAAACCGTGGCCAATGATCTGGAAACCGACCTTTCCGTTTTCGCCAACATGCGATACCGGTTCACGCAAGGACCGCATCAGGCCTTCGCCTATTTGCTTTTCATCCTGCTCTACGTGCCTTGCATGGCCGCCATGGGCGCGGCGTTCCGCGGGTTGGGGCGCGGGTACGGTCTGCTGCTTATGGGGTATCTGACGGTGCTCGGCTGGAGTGTGGCGACGCTCTACTATCAGCTCACGCTGGGTCACAGGACGGTTTGGGTTCTGACGGCTTGTACGCTTTTGGGACTGATGTTCGGCGGCTTTTGGCTACTCGGGAGGAAGCGCAGGATTCAGTTGATCTGACCTGTTGGAAAGATGATGACCTTTCAAAGCGGATCCGATGGTCGGATCTGAAAAAAACGCAACGAGGAAAGAATGAAAGCTCAAAGTATCGGAAAGATGAGCGCGTGGTGTGGCGTCTGTTTGATTCAGTCGGTTATGGCGGATAACTCCGCCCTGTCCGACAGTGCTGTAACCCCGGAACTCGCGGGGGACAACGGTGACTGGCCCGCTTTTGAGGCGGCGGTCGATTTTTGCACGCGGCAGGTCACTTACGGTCTGGCGGATAACCGCGACCCGATTATGACGGCGGAGGCGGCGGTCGAATGGCATGGGTTTTCCTTTGAGTCCGCCCTGATATTCGATACCACGGAATGGGGCCGCGACCATGGGGGCTACGGCAATCGTCAAGGCCGGTGTCAGGAACTGGTGTTCGGTTCCGGCTATAGGCGCGTTTTTTCGCCGGAAGATTACGCACTGCTGCCGACCGCGGTGGAATTGGGCGTGAACATGATTTACGAGTATCATCCTCCCGTGCGCAAAGAACGGGGTGAGGCAAACCCTAACACGCGGTTCATCAATGCCGGTGCCATGTTGCCCGACCTCCCGCTGGCACCATCGGTGTCGGCGGAGGTTGACATCGACAATGAGAACGGTGCGTTTTATCTGGCGGGCGAGATCGGGCACTCGTTTGCGCTGATCAGGGCCGCGGGCGGGCGGGACTACACCCCGCTCGCGCTGTCGCTCGGCGCGGGTTTGGGGTTCGGCAACCCCAAGCGCAATGCATGCGACGCGGATTTTGACGCGTATGCGTTCAAGGACGTCTGGGTTTCCGCATCGCTGGAATGGCGTCTCTCCGAACGGATCACACTCGCGCCCTATGTGGCGGTGCACGAGCAACTGCACCGACGGCTGCGAGAGGCGGCGCGCGCGCGCATCGAAGGCGAGACACTCGCCAGCACGCAGGTGGTCGGAGGTCTGCGTTTAGCGGCTTGTTTTTGAGACAGCGTATCCGCTGTTCGGGCGATAACGATTTGACTCGGGTCGCGATGTCCTGGTTTTGTCGGTTGTGAGACGCGCATTATGCGGCGGGTTCGGGGCGGGGCGGAAACATGCTCTTGCGATGCCTGGCGAAAAAAAGAATGAGCCTGCAGACGGCAGCCGCGTAAAAAGAATCCGTCAGGACCATGAGGCTCATTATTGAACAAGGCATTCGGAGACGCAAAGACGTCGCTTGCCGTTGCGGGTAAGGCCGTCGGCGTGTCCGTTGCGGCCGTCAGGAAACGTCTCGGTAAGAAACCGTTATCGACTGAAAGCGCACTATGGAGGGGGACGATCATACCGGGTTTGAAGGCGATGGCGGCATAGTGCCTCTTTGAGCCGGGCTTTATACGCCTTGATCCCGGCTCCAAAGCAGGCGACGAAATCGCGCGGGATTACATTGTTTTTGTGCCCTGCCGCGCGTGATTCATCGCGTCGAAACCGCGCTTGAGACACCCGGACGATTACCGAATCCGGCCTGAGAGGTTCCGGCAACAGACGGATACCCCTTCGGGGGGGGGGGGCAGTCGTTTATGCATACAATCGCCTGTCATTGTTGCTGATGGGCGCACTCTATCCGTTGACCAATTTGCCGAAAAGTGTCATTTGGAAAATGTCGGAAAGCAATATAGAATGGAAATCGGGACCGATTTTTTAGGAATTATTCAAAAATGATGTAAAGAAACGGCAAGACCGGCCTATAGTCAGTAGAAGACCCGTTGATTATGAACAGCCGCGATACAGAGTCGGCGGACCTGAGTCCGTCTTTTGTGCGAGCCTTGACAGACGCGCAGCTGGATCTCTATGCATCTATCTGCGTGATGTTGGGCAATCGGGAAGTCGCGAAGGATGTCCTTCAAGACACGAATGTGGCGCTGATGAAGCACGCGCTTGAATACGATGAGGGACGAGCCTTTCCTTCCTTGGGCTAAAGCATTCGCGTTCAATCAAGCCAGGACGTACAGAAAGCGGGAGTCGAGGAGCCCCATGGTGTTTGATGACGATCTGGTGACGGCTGTCGCTGAAGAAACCGCAGAGGATGCCGCAGAGAGCGGAAGAGAGTTGGAGCTTCTGGAAACGTGCTTAGAGAAACTGACTGCCGCACAGAAGAAGCTGATTCAGGCTCACTATTTTCAGGGAGAGCGCGTGGAAAGCATTTCGGAGCGTATGACAAGAAGCGCGATCTCGGTTTACGTCCAGATTCACAGAATCAGGCGTTTGTTGGGCGCATGCATCGAGGGGAAAATGCATGTTGCAGGGGAAGGGGTAAGAACATGAACGGAGCTGAATCTTACTTCGAAGACCTGCTGATGCGAGTCATTGAGGGAATCGCGACCGAAGAGGAGTTCGCTACCTTCTCTGAGATCATCCGCATCGATGCCGAGTTGCGCCGTCGATATGCCCGAGAAATGCGCCTGCACGCGTTGCTGTGCTGTCAGGGCAAGGCGAAAGCCGTTGAGAAGGA
>CAZTDL010000081.1:0-10822 GCA_964612775.1 uncultured Lentisphaeraceae bacterium | reverse complement strand
CGAGACCGAAGACAGTCGTCACGATCGCCTGCGAAACACCTGCGGCCAAAACCACCGGTTTCGCGCTCGCGACATCGCTCGCCACCGAGCCGAACGCCGTCAGCATGCCCAAGACGGTTCCAAGCAGTCCCATCAGCGGCGCGATCGTCGCAACGTCCAGCAGGAATTCGGTCTGTCCCTGAATCGCATCCGCCTGACGCGCACCCTCAGCCTCGGTGGCCCCCCGCAAAAGCGCCACATCACACTGAGGCACGTTACGGATACAGTCCAATGCGGCGAGCACGATAGACGACAACGGACACGGATGCCGGTCGCACAGCCGCCGCACTTCGTTCAAGTCGTTCTCCCGGATACGCGCGAGCAGATCGATCATCAGCTCGTGCGGCGTCACCGCTCCGGGACGCAAAACCGTCACAAAATAGAAGACCATCGCCAGCGCAAAGATCGAGAACGCGGCCAGAACCCACATGACCCAACCGCCATACTCCCACGCCTGTTTAAACGACATGCCGTAGGTTTTGGCAACCGGTGACGTCGCCACCGCCGCCGCTTCCTGTGCGACCACGCACGTCAGAGACCCCATGAAGGCCAGAAAACCGACAACCGCTTTTTGATACCTCATGCTCATATCATCCTTTCTCCCTACCGTCTTTCACGTAACAAAAAAAACTCAAACGACCGGATACGCCACGCCCAGCAACTTGCTGAACGCCTTCTGCGCATGTTTTCGCCGCTCGCGCGTCCACTGGCGCACGTCGCGGACACGTGTCCGGTAAAAACAGAAATCCAACCCAGCCGTTCCACCCTCATGCGTTTTCGCGGCGATCGCCAGATCCGGATCAGCCGCTTCCAACTCATTCAAATGAGAACGCACATGCTGATACGCATCACGGAACGGCATGCCCCCGGCAACCAATTCCAGCGCGCGGTCCGTCGCAAACACCCCGGGAGCGAAACCCGCACGCAACCGTTCGGGACGCACGCCCAACGACTGTGTCAACAGCGTCAGGATACGAAGGGAGGCGCGCGTCACACGCAGCCCCTCCATATACAGTTCCTTGGTCTCTTGCAGGTCACGGTTATAACCGCCCGGCATCGCTTTCAAAATCGTATTCGCCGCTGACCCATAACCAAGAACGACAGAAGCCTTCGCCCTGATCAGTTCCAGCACATCGGGGTTATACTTCTGGGGCATAATGCTGCTGCCCGTACAAAGCTCAGGTGGCAGCACGAAATAACCGAACTCCGGCATGGAAAACAGGATCAGATCCTCGGCCAGACGCGAAAGGCTCAGCATGATCTGACCGCACGCGGCCAGCAACACGGCCTCATTCTTACCTCGCGCGTTACTTGCGTGAAAAACATTGTGATGCGGGCGCGAAAAACCCAGCAAGTGCGACGTCAACCCGCGATCCACAGGAAGAGGAACACCGTATCCCGCCGCAGATCCCAACGGACACCGATCATTGTATAGATAGGCGGACTCGACCATCAGCAGATCGTCCAGAAGCATTTCCGCATACGCCGTCGCCCATAGGCCCACCGAACTCGGCATCGCGGGCTGCAAATGCGTGCGCCCGACCATCGGAAGCTTCGCATGCCGCTTGCCGAACGCCACAAGCCCCTCCGCCAGCGACGCCACCTCGTCCGTTAATCCCAACAGCTGATCCTTGACATGCAATCGGATGTCCACCGCCACCTGATCATTGCGGCTGCGTCCCGTATGGACTTTACGTCCCAGATCCCCCAGCCGTTCGGTCAGACGACGCTCCACCGCCAAATGCACATCCTGGTCCGCTTCCGTGATCGTGAACTTTCCGGCATGCGCCTCGCGCATCACGTCAATCAGCGCCGACACCACGAGGTTGCGTTCTTCTGTCCCCAGAATAGCCGGTTTAACGCGCATCTTTGAAAGCATCGTCACATGCGCCGCCGTGCCCAAACAATCCCAAACAGCCAAATCAAGATCCAATACCCGATCTTTGCCGACCGTGAAAGCCAACACGTCTGGATGAATCTTGCCGACTATCGTTTTTTGTCCATCAACCGTCTTCATCATCAAAACGAAACCCTTTTCCTATCGGTTTCTTTGGAGGCGAAACCGCATCAAACACCTTCCATCGTCCGTTGCAAGATCTCGCCGCGCATCGCCTTTTGCTCCAATACCCTGCGCATTCCTTCGGCTTCCATAAGCAGACGAGAGAGTTCCCCTTCTTGCGCCCCCCGGACAAGCGCTTCTAAAAACGCGGCATAAGCCTCGGAAACAGCAAGAAGCATACCATCGCGTCCGACCGCCGCGACCTTAACACGGCCAAGTTGCGCCGCCGCGCTTAAGCGCACATTCGGGTCGCCGGAACGGGTTACGGCTTCTTGAAAAGAACACCACACCCGCTTTTGTCCTAAGGTTTTACCAAAAGAAGCGGGATATAGCAACAGATTGGCGCGATACCGCCGAACAATACCATCGGTCGTCAGCCCGGGCTTCGCCACTACCCGCCCTTCCGCCAGCAAACGTTTATCCACATACGCGTCCAATGCATGCAAATCATTCGTGCCCGCAATCAGCATGCCCGCCATTTCGGGTTTCCACGACGTACCGGTCGCGGCGCTCCGCAAAAGCGATTCGATCACCAAGGCATTCTGGCGTTTCTCAAGGAACCAACTCGCCAGCACGGCGGCAACCGCCGGTTCACGCGATGTCGCAAGACCCTCAAAAGCGAACAACTCGGCGGCAGGCGGCAGACAGGCCCGCGACCACAACAGCAGCGTCCGATCCACATCCGCCTGCCGCTTCGCCCTGTCCATATAGCGTAACATGCCGTCAATCAGCCACGTCGGCAGATCCCGCATCGTCGCCTCCGTACCGCCCGCATCCACCATCCACGCCCGCAGCAGCGCCACGCAGATCGCCCGTCTGAAGCAAGCGAGGTCGGCCCCCTCGGGATCCGGCAACTCGATCCGCTCTCGAATACCGCCTCCTGCGTCACGCAGACGCGTCGCGAGCACACGCTGATCGCCATTGCTCTGACCGCCAATCGCGACCTCCAGCAGACAGGCCTGCGAGCCCAGCTTCAGTCTCAGCGCACGCTGCAACTCGTCGCGCTTCTGATTCACAAAGCTCAATACCGGCATGCGGTATCCGGCCTTGGAAGCGAGGGAATACACCACCACGGCACCGTCCTTTGAATACACCGGAGCCGCTGGCACGCCGGCATGCGCCAAACGCGGCCCGTCCGGTTGCGCATATCCAACCGTCGCCCACGCCCACAGGCCAATCAAAACAGGGACCCGCACGCGACAAGGCAAGCCGTGTAATCTAGCTTGAAAAAACATGGTCGATATTGTCTCACCTTTTTCCCCGCCTTTCAATTCCTAACAAAACCAGACACAGCCATTCCGTTGACCGGTTGTTTTCTGTATAATGCGAAAGAAAGGAACACGATTATGCTTAAGACCGGAATTCTGAATCCAGCCCTTCTCAGCTTGCTCAGCCGTATCCGTCACACCAACACGTTCGTAATCGCAGACCGCGGCTTTCCCTTCTGGCCCATGCTCGAAACCGTGGACCTCGCGCTTGTCGATAATATACCGACCGTGTTGGACGTGCTTCTCGCCATCCGGCCCAACTTCGTCATCGGTCACGCATCCATGGCCGAGGAGTTCCTCAAACACAACACGGCTGCGACCAAAGAGCGCTTCATGTCGGCGCTGGGAGATATCCACGTGGATTTCGAACCCCATATCACGTTTAAAAAACGTGTGCCCAACGCGATCGGATTGATCCGCACAGGCGATACGACTCAATATTCCAACATGATTCTCGAATCCGCCTAAGCGCCGAAACTCTCCATCATGTGGATTCCGTTTATTCTGATCTCTGCCGGGCTTCTGGCATTGTACGACACGGCCAAGAAATACAGCGTCCGCGACAATGGGGTCATGCCCGTTCTTTTCATTGCCACGGGGTGCGGCACGTTGGCCTTTGCGCTGTTCATCGCGGCCACGGGCGATTTGCGCACTTCGCTGACGATCTCGCGGACAGGTTTCTGGCTCGTCCTGCTTAAGTCGCTGATTGTATCCGCACATCATGGATTTTCATCTATTACGCTATGCGTGCGTTACCGCTTTCCATCGCGGCGCCGATCCGCGCTTCGGCACCGCTCTGGACCCTCGTCGGGGCGATGCTGCTGTTCCACGAGATTCCAACACCCATCCAAGCCATCGGCATGGCCGCCATCATCACCGGGTACTGGTTGTTTTCCATGGCAGGCAAAGCCGAGGGTATCCGTTTCAGCCGCAGCATCGGAGTCTTCTTCGCCTTTGCAGGAACGCTGCTCGGTGCCGGCTCCGCGCTTTACGACAAATACCTGCTGAGGTCCTTCGGCCTCGAGCGAAACACCATGCAGCTTTGGTTCGCCTTCGATCTCGTCGTGATTCTTGGACTCGGCCTATTGTTTCAGCGCGCCGCCGGACTTCAGCGCACACGTTTCACATGGCGCTGGACGATCCCCCTTGTCGGCGTGATGCTCATGGCCGCTGACTGGTTCTGCTTCGGCGCGCTTAGCGAAGAAGGCGTGGCCATTTCGGTCCTTTCGCTCATCCGCCGCTCGAATGTTGTGCTCTCCTTTATCGCCGGAGCAGCGCTTTTCCACGAACGGAATCCCCGGAAAAAAGGCATGGCGCTGATCGCCATCCTCGCTGGCGTCGCGCTGCTTTGCCTGGGATAACAGCGCCGTTCGAGCAACGGGGGATACGCGCCCGAGGGGCACGCACGACCTTTGTTCCGCATGCGGAGGCCCCCGCAACAAGCCCGACGCGTCCTTAAATTCTCATCCATATGCGCCGAATCCGAAAAACCAATGTTTTTTCGCGAATCGGTACATCCATGAATTTTCGGGCATCGGCACGCCGCTGTGATTATGGCAACCAAGGGCAGGCCTCTCCGCCAACTCATCGAAGAATCGTCCCCGCCCGCTGCTGTCCTTCGCGGAACAGTGATTCGCCAACTCGGCCAGCGCCGCGGGATGATCCATCAGGACACAGCCGCGCGTCAGGTTAGGCACTCGGGCGCGAAAAGCCGCCAGAAAAGCCGAGCGCGTCACAGCATCGACCACACCCTGTTTCTCACTCACGCGGCAATCGGAACACTGCACCGGCGGACAAGGTTCGACATCACCTCTTGCGTTGATGTGATGGCTGATCCCTGTCGCGGCAGGACAGAGCGCGTTTCCCTCGTGATCCCAATACGCGTCGATGATCACGATCGACGCGCATCGCCTGCGTTGCGCCAACAAAAAGCGGCGCAACGCGATAACCTTCCCGTCATCCAACGCCTCGTTAAAACACGGCTCCGGGCCGGAAGGCCGGTAAATATAATACCAGACATAATGCGCTCCGCGCGCCGCCATCTCATCGATAAAAGCAGGCGTTACCACATCGGCAAAATTAGAAACCGACACACTCGTCGCGACGCCGGTGATTAGGCCATGTCGTTTGCAGCAGTCCAACGCCTCCAGCGCGCGACCATAGGCCTGCCCCTGGCCGCGTCGCTGCGCATACGAGTCCGCGCCGCCCTCAATACTCAATAACGGCGAGACATTGCCGGCCTTGCGCAACCGTTGCGCCACCGCGTCATCCAGCAGTTGCCCGTTGGTAAAAAGCTGAAAATACGAAGACGGATGCGCATCAAAGAAATCCGTCAGCCAAGGCAACAGCAGGGGCTCGCCTCCGAGAACGCCGAAAAACCGGCACCCCTGCGACCGGCTTTCGGTCACAATCCGATCAAGCTGTTCAGACGACATGTCCATCGGCTGCTGAATCCCCGTGGCCCAACACCCTTTGCACACCAGATTGCAGCGCTGCGTCACGCTGACAAACACGAATGGAGGAAACACCACACCGCGCTTTTTACGTCTTTCAAACTGATGGATAGCACACAGGTTGCCGAATCCCGCCCCCGTCACAAACTTCCACAGCAGGCGAGGAGACACTTCACAAAGCATTCGTAGCGGCAACGGGCGTCGCAATAAAAACGTTAACGCAGCGCCCGACCTCACGTTTTCAGTTTTCAACTTCCGGTCTCTTTTCACAACACGCCTGAATAGAGAATGCGATCTTTTTCGGCCTGCTCGAATTTCGCTGGATCAATCAGCTGTTTCTTTTTGCGCCGATCCGCGAGAACACGCATGGGGTCGTCCCCTAACACCTCAGCCAGCATCTCGCGCGAACGCCTCGCCGGCTGTGAGATCTCGCCATTGAGTTCCGCTTCCTCGCAGAAAGGGAAGATCACCGCCGCCTCGGGGCAGAGCCGCGCGCAGGCCGGACAACCGGTTTTGCAGTTCAACGGCGTCTGCACACGCACCAGCCCCTTCTTGTCTCTTCCATACACGGAGAACAGACAATAATCAAGGCACGTGCCGCATCCGGCGCATCGCGCGTGATCGATAACAGGATACCACGGCACGCCGTACCCGCGCTTCAGCGTTTCGCGGTCAAAAGGCAACGACACCCATTCGATCGGCCATTCCTGCCACGTTAGTCCCGCAAAAGACAGGAGCGCCTGCACCGCCCGCGGCCGCGAACACCCCACCACGATCCCGTCGCCCACCGCAAAACGGTCGGCGATCACGCCGTCTTCAGGATGCAGCGCATGTTCGGCCAAATCGGCCAGATACGCCACAGCCGCAGGCGAAACCCCGGCCTTCGCGGCTAAAACCGTCCGTCCATCCACCGTCATACGGTCGTTGGCGCCCAATGAAACGAAAATCGCCTTCTTCATCTCAACCTCCCCAATCCCGCACAAGAGACCGCGGCACCTCTAACGCCCCACGCGTCCTCACTCAGCGGATTTTCACCAGGATCACGAATAACAATGGCGTAAGAAAAGATTGGAGCAGCACGAAACGCATCAGCACCTGCGCATTGCTCCAGTGCATGTTCTTGCGGCAATGGTCATGCAACGGGAAGCGGATCTTATGCAAAAGTTTGATCATCACCCATTGTTTAGACGCGGCTTCAGGAGAAAGCGTACTCGTGGGCCGCACATCAAAACCGACACGGCGCAGAATACGCAGCAAGACCAGTTTGAAAAGCCCCGTTCCGCCATTGACCAACACCACCGGCGAAACCACAAAAATCAGAAAAGGGTTTCCCGCCACCAGCACAGCAACGCCGACCAGCATGCCCAGAAGGCGCGACCCGGCATCGCCCATCAACACGCGGCTGGGCTCGGCATTGTGCCACAGATACCCCGCCAGCGAGCCCGACATGGTCGCCACAAGGATCGCCCAACGCGCGCCGTCAGGATTATGCGGGATGAGCAAATAGTCTGCGATCGGCCGATAGCCCACCACACCGTAAAGAAGCCCCGCCATTGCGAAAAGAGAAAGCAACGTGAGTGACCCGGCTAAACCATCCACGCCGTCCGAGCAGTTTGTGGCGTTCATCGTGAACCAAAGTAGCACGGCCGCGCCTGGAATATAGAGAAAAGGAGACATCACAACCGCATGTTTCATAAAGGGCAACCACACTTGCGCCCCCTGTCCCATGTAGAGAAAAAACGCGGCGCCCAACGCCACCAGCAGATCGAGCGCGCCTTTCTTGAACTCCCCCCAAGGCAAACTGCTGGCATCATCCAAATACCCGAAAAGCATGCAAAGGTAAAGGCTTGCCACCACGCCCAACTCCCAAATTCCCATCGGCACAAAAAGAGCCAAAACCGGCAGAAGCAACAACGACATCAACAGTCCGGCCCCCGTCGGTTTGCCCGCCGATTTCGAACCGCCGTCCGCCGCCAGAATTTTACCGCGGTCAGTCGGCAGTCGACTCCAAAGGCGCGGCAGAAAGCTCCAGATGACAAGCCCCCCGGTCAGCGTCCCTGCCGCCAGCAGCATCAAATGCGAGGAAAAAAGTCGGAACGGTCCCCACAGAGAAGTCAAATATGATGAAAGCCAGTACAACATCGCATCACCCTCATATGTCGCGTCTAACGAGATAAACGCACGCGGCGAGCCATGGCCGCGATATGCGCGGGCGTGGTTCCGCAACAACCGCCGATGATGGTCGCGCCCGCCTCAATCAGCCGTCCCACCTTCGATGCCATTTCCTCCGGCGACTCCGGAAAAACCGTCTCATTTCCCGCCAGTTGAGGCATGCCCGCGTTGGGCATAGCAATAAGAGGCACCTGCGTCACGACACGAATGCGCTTGATGATAGCGATCATGTGGTCGGGACCTGTGCCGCAGTTTGAGCCCAGAATATGCGCGCCCGCAGCCAGCGCCTGTTCCGCAAACTGCTCCGGCGTCACGCCCATCATCGAGGCATAGCCGCCATCCGGTTGCGGATCAAACGTGAAACTCGCAAGACAGGTCAGCGACGTATTTTCGCGCACCGCACGGATCGCCACGCAGCACTCTTCAACCGCCATCATCGTCTCAACAATCACCGAGTCGGCTCCGCCGGCCTCGAACGCGCGCGCCTGCATCGCGAATACGTCATAAAACGCCGTCTCCGTTTCATCTCCGTAGGGTTCCATAAACATGCCGGTAGGCCCCATACTGGCCATCGCATGCCGCGTATCGCCCGCGACCTCGCGTGCCAACGCCGCGCCCGCGCGGTTGATTGCGGCCACTTCGTTCTCCAACCCGTAATGCAAAAGTTTATAGCGGTTACCGCCAAACGTGTTGGCCTCAACGATCTGGCTGCCCGCATCGCGATACGCCTGATGAATAGAACGCACAAGCCCCGGTTTATCCACACACCACTTCTCCGGACACTCGCCAGGCACAAGGCCGAGCGCCTGAAGCTGAGTGCCCATGCCGCCATCACACATCAAAATCTCGTTTTTTGCCCGCTCATCAAGCCGCTGCATCATTATCCCCCATTTCAAGAATAGGCGCTCTCGCACCGCATGACTCGCCACCTATGGCTATTCACAGTCAAAAAGAATGATACCAAACACTCGGACGCGGAACAAAGCCGCAATAAAAAAAGGGCGCCGCACATACGTGCGGCACCCTAAAAAAGAGATCGCCGAAGCAGCAATTACTTGCTGAGCACGGCATCCTTGGCGGCTTTCGCCAGACGGAACTTCGCAACCGTCTTCGCCGGGATCTTAATCGTCGCGCCGGTAGCGGGATTGCGGCCCATACGCGCCGGACGCTTGACCTTGATCAACTTGCCCAAACCGGGCAACATGATGCCCTTCGGATCTTTTGCGCCAGCGTACGCGATTGTGAGCAATGCATCATAAATTGCCACAGCCTGCTTTTTACTAATCTCACCAGCCTCTGCGAGAGCGGCCATGATTTCGCTTTTCGTCTTCGGCGTTGCCTTTTTAGCCATAAGTTAACTCCTTAGTTTTGCAGAGATACTAACCCCGCAGCAGTTGACAACATAGTCTATTTTCCTTAAGAAGCAACACCAAAAACGAAAATCCGTGAGTTTTTTTAATTCTTCCCGCTTGCATTTTAAACCGCGCACAACCTTTTTTTGTACAGAGACACTCAGTGGCGCGGATGAAATCGCGCATGCGTGCGCGTCACCAAGCCCTCATCGACATGCGTATAAACCTGTGTTGTGGCGATATCCGCATGCCCCAACATCTCTTGAATCGCGCGAATTTGCGCGCCGTGCGCCAACAAATGCGTGGCGAAACAATGCCGTAAAACATGCGGCGAAACAGACCTTCCGATTTGCGCGGCTTGCGCCCGTTTCGACAGCATGGCGAACACGCCTTGACGCGTGAAAGGCTTACCTCTTTGCGTAAGAAACAGGCACGTTTCCGAAATATTGCCGCAGGCAAAACGCGGCCGGGCCGACGCGATATACGTTCGCGTCCAATGCGCGGCCACGTCTCCCAGCGGAATCAGCCGTTGTTTGTTGCCTTTGCCTATACAGCGCACGACGCCTTCTTCAAACCGCACATCGGCCATGCGCAACGCGACGACCTCTGACACGCGCAGGCCGCATGCGTAAAAAAGCTCCAGCATGCAACGGTCACGCACCCCGTATGCGGAATCACCGGAGACAGAGCAAAGCAGTTTGACAACATCGGCCTCCGAAAGGGTGCGCGGCAAGACCCGACCTTTTGCGGGCGAGTCCATCACCTCGGTGATATTGACGGGGACAAGCCCTTCCACACTCAGAAAAGCGAACAGCGCTTTGATGGCGATCAGCCGACGGGCCCGCGTGGAGGCCCGCATGCCGTTACAGCGTTGTTCCTCAAGAAAAGCAGCGACGTGCTCACGAGTGACCTTAAGAAACGCATCGGCCAACTCTCGTTTTTCCAGAAAATCCGCAAAAGCCAACAGGTCGTTCTCGTATGCGGCACGAGTATTCACTGAAAGCCCGCGCTCATAGGTAATGTGATCGAGGAACTGTGCGACCTGACTGCGCATACACGCCCAATCTATTTCGCAGCCGCGTTTCGGATAGCGGGAATCTCGTTGGCGTTGTACCCCGCTTCGGCAATGGCGATCTCGATATTTTTATGCGCGATTTGCATGGAGTCGTAACACACCTTGACGGTACGACCTTTCACATCAAAAACGGTCTTCTCTTTGTCTACCCCGGTAAGCGGCGTCAGAGCGGCCCGGACTTTTTGAACGTCAGACTCGCTGGCCATCGAGGGAACCTTTACCGTCATCTCCCGGATATCAGAAACCCGGCAGCCTACAAAAAGGGCACTCATAAGCACCAATAATGAAAGCACATAGTTCATGCCGTTATCATAACGGAAGCGGTGCGTTCCCCGCAAACGGAAACTTCACCGTTCAGCATCGCGAGAACCATACGGAACGGGGCGTCCTCGGCCTTTCGCCCT
>CAZTDL010000080.1:4406-10840 GCA_964612775.1 uncultured Lentisphaeraceae bacterium | reverse complement strand
GGAATCGCCGCTGGCGCGCGGACCGGATGCCGCGATGCCCTACGATTTCGACACGCCGACAGGCGGTTATTGGAACAGTCCGCTCAGAGAACCTTGGATGGTGAAAGAGCCGACCGAAGAGGAACGGCGCTGGCCGGGCCACTGCTACAAGTCGCCGTGGCCGCTCTCGGAGACGCGCTTCATCGTTTCGTACAGTTATGATCGGCTGGTGGGCGAAGCCGGGCCGAACATCCCCAACATGTTCGGCGTCTATTTCGCCGATGCCTTCGGCAACCGCGAACTGCTCTACCGGGATCCGAACATCTCAAGTCTCTGGGCACGCCCGCTGGCCAAGCGCACGAAACCGCCCGAGGTCGCCTCGTCCATCGATGCCACCCGCAGGGACAAGGGCACAGGCACGTTTTTCCTGAGCAACGTGATGGAAAGCTGGCCCTATCTGCCGACCAATGCGCCGATCACGCATCTCCGCGTTTTTCAAGTGCTGCTGAAGACCACGCCGAACATCGACTCGCCCAAAGTCGCGGCGGGCCTCGGCGCGTTAGGACGGCAGGTTCTGGGCACGGTGCCGGTCGAGGCCGACGGTTCGGCCTACTTTGAAGCGCCGGCGCGCACGCCCCTGATGCTCCAGGCGCTCGACGCGCAGGGACGGGCGGTGCAGATCATGCGCAGCCTCGTCTATCTGCAGCCGGGAGAAGCCGAGACCTGCATCGGCTGCCACGAGCACCGTATGAAGAAAGAGCCGCCGCGCGCACAGGCGCAGGCGATCCAACGCGCGCCCTCGGCGATCAAGCCGGGGCCGGACGGCACGAAGCCGTTCAGCTATCCGCGCCTTGTCCAGCCCATCCTCGACAAACACTGCGTGACCTGCCACGACGGTAAAGAACCGAAACGCCCCGTGCTCACCGGAACGCCGGAAGGCTGGGCCTCCCGATCATTCAACGCGCTGATTAAACAGGTCTCCTATTCCGGTTGGGGCAAACCGAACGGCAACTACGAACCGCTGACGCAACCGCTGCGATTCGGCGCTCTCGGAAGTCCACTCGCGAAGATGCTGGAAAAGGGGCACGGCAAGGTTGTCCTCTCACCCGACGAATGGAACCGGCTCAATATCTGGATGGACGCGAACGGCGCGTTCTATGGGACGTTCGACGTGAATGATCAAAAGCGGCAGCTTGCGGGCGAAGTGATCGCCGAGCCAAAAGAATAAAGAAAGAAGGAACCATGAAAAATCTGATCGCCCTCACGCTGGCCTGCGCCGCGCTCGCCGCCGCCGCCGACCCCTGGACAAAGGGGGAACCCCAACACCGCCCCGCGCTTTTCAAACAGTTCGGCGACGTGCTGAACACGCCCGACGGACTTGCGCTGGACACCGCGGGCAACATCTACCTCTCCGCCGTCAACGGCGTGGACGGCACCTATCCGGGCCATATCTGGCGGATGGACGTGGTCACGGGAAGATGGTCGGTTTTCACGCCCTGCAAGCCGCATCCCAAAACCCATGCGGCGTATCCGATGGGACTGGCGTTCGATCCCGAGGGCAATCTTTATTACGCCGACGCGCAGTATTTCGCCGATCCCGATTACCAGTCGCGCATCCTGCGCGTGGTCATCCGCGACGGCGAGCCGCAACGCGTCGAGACCGTGGTTGAACACATCATGCTTCCGAACGCGCTGCGCTGGCGCGACGGCGCGCTCTACTTCACCGAGTCGTTCTTCCATGTGCCGGGAAAGTTTCAGAGCGGCGTCTATCGCGTTCCCGCCGCCGACCTGAAGGCGGGGAAGCCCGCGCGGCTGCTGGACAAAAATCAGGCCGCAAGCGACCCGTACTGCGTGGGCATCGTCGAGACCGTCGTGCGCGACCGCGGGACGGCGAACGGCAAACCGGAGATCAAGCCGACGGATCCCTCACTGCACATCTACACGGCGGGCTGCGACGGCATGGACTTCGATCGCGACGGAAACATCTACACCGGCTCGTTCGGGGACGGGCGCTTCTGGACGATGCGCGCCTTGGGCAACGGACGTTTCGGCGAACCTGAGCTGCTGAGCGAAGAGGTGACCTGCTGCGACGGCATCTGTTTCGATCCGATCCGCAACCGCATGCTTCTGACCGCAGCCGAACAAAACGGCATCTACGCATGGGACATCGTTCAAAAGAAAATGAGCGTGGTCTGGGCCAACGGCGACACCGACGGGGCGGACGGTCTGCTCGACCAGCCGTGCGAAGTGCTGATGCTCGACGCAAACAGGGTACTCGTCGTGAACATCGACGCGCCTTCGCCCTTCATGGTGAACACGAAACCGGATGCGATTCATACGCTGAGCGTCATCACGCTGAAATGACGGCTCGGCTTGCGGCGACATTGCATTGCGGAACGATTTCCGGTTTGCTAAGGTGACCCCATCGTTAACCGACAGATGCAGGGGTTATATGGATAAAAAAACGGCTCGGAAATGCGCGGGGGCAAGTTTATTCCTTCTCAACGCTTTTGTCGCGATGCCCCCTCAGGTTGCGCGGGCGGACGACACGCCCCCGAATGTGGTGATCATTTTTCTCGACGATTCGGGGTTTTCGGATTTTCATCCGTTCGGCGATCCGCCGTATCCCACACCCAATGTTGAACGGCTGGCGACGGAGGGCCGTCGGTTCACCCATTTCCACGTGTCGCAGGCGATCTGTTCCGCATCGCGCGGAACGTTGCTGACAGGGTGCTATCCCGAACGGACCGGACTTGTGGGCGCGATCGGCCCCCGCGTTAGGGGTATGGACCCCAAGTGGCCGACGATCACGCAGGTGTTAAAACCGAAAGGCTATGCGACAGCGGCTTTCGGAAAATGGCATATCGGCGACAGCCCGGAAACGCGTCCGCCAGCCCGCGGGTTCGATGAGTCCTGCGGACTGATGTACTCCAACGATATGTGGCGACATCATCCCCAGAGCCGTTCATTTGACGCCTATCCGCTTCAGTTTTGGGAAAACGGCCACGTTGTCATCGAGGACGTCTCTCCGGAGGAGCAGACGCATCTGATGAGCAAGTATACGGAACACGCGGTGGATTTTATTCGTCGTAAGAAGGATCAGCCGTTTTTTCTGTATTTGGCGCACAGCATGCCCCATGTTCCGCTGGCGGTAAGCGAACGCTTTAAAGGGGTCTCCGGCGCAGGGCTTTACGGCGATGTGATCACGGAGATCGACGGGTCCATTGGCGAGGTGATGCGCGCGCTGCGTGACGCGGAGGTCGAACGCCGCACGCTGGTGGTGGTAACTTCAGACAACGGGCCTTGGACCTCTTACGGGAACCATGCCGGCAAGACGCCCTACCGCGAAGCGAAGGGGACCGGATTTGACGGCGGAACGCGGAGCGCCTGCATCATGCGCTTTCCGGGCCGCATCCCGGCGGGAACGGCTTCCGATGTGATGCTGTGCACGGTCGACCTTCTGCCGACCGTGGCGCGGTTGGCAGCCGCGCCGTTGCCCCGGACACCCGTCGACGGAGCGGACGTCTGGGATCTGATCGTCGGGAACCCCGGCGCTCGCAATCCTCATGACTACTATCCCTTCAGCACGGGCAAAACCGTCGAGGGAGTAATGAGCGGCGACGGCCGTTGGAAACTGCATCTGCCCCACAGCTACCGAACGTTAGTCACAGCCGGAAAAGACGGCCAGCCCGGCAATTACCGGCAGGAGAAGATCGGCCTTTCGCTGTTCGATATGGTCAACGACCCTTATGAGACACGCAATGTGATGGATGCGTTTCCGGAGGTGACGCGCCGGCTCCGGACGTTTGCGGAACAATATCGCGCGGATATGGCGACTCGTTAAAGGCATGCTTCCGGGCGCACACGCGATCACCCGTTCCCGGCACACAAAAACGGATGAGACAAAGCCGTTGCGCTCTGTCTCATCCGTTCGTTAAACCCGCCGTGTCAATCACTTCACAAACGTTTTCGTCTTGGGCTGGCCGCCTTTCAGCGGAAAGATACCGACTCTTTCGGGTTCGACGAGATAAACAACAAGATTCTCGCCGAACAGCTTCTGAAACTTAGGATGATCCGCCAAGAATTTTGCTTTTATTTCGGCGTCCTTGCAGGCCACCGCCTTGCCCTTGTAGCGGAGAAAGACGCTGCCGTCTGCGGCGGCCGCAGAGATTTCGACGTTCGGATTCTTTTCGATCTGCAGGCTCAGTTCCTTTTTCGCCGAAGTCGCCAGCACCAGTTTGTTATCCAGGATCACGGTATAACGAACCGGACGCACCCGCGGCGACTGACCGTCATAGGTCGCCAGATAAATCACCGTGTTTTTTTCAAGAAAAGCGGCGGCTTCATTCATGAACGGATCGCTTTTCTCTTTCGATTCCTTCACAAACACATAGCTCTTAGCCGTCGGAACGTCGGCAGACTTGAGAGACTCTTGACAAAAAACCGGCCAACGCCGGCGCCAATAGCAACAGGGCCATTTTATTCATGATTCTCCTTTTCGGTTCAGTACGATGAAAATTCTATTGATTCATTTAACCACCCTGCGCCGATCAGCGCAAGACCAGACCTTCGGCGACGGCGTGCGAGAGCGGCGATGCTTGCCGATGCAACAGAGAGGCGATCGATATCGCCCTGTCCACGTTCGGAGATCGGGAAGTGCGCAAGGCCGAGAAAATGATCGCGCCACCCGCGCGCATCCTCAACAAAGGACGGGGGGGGGGAGACGCGATACCGGATCGCGTTTCTCGTCTGTTTTCTTACAGATTTCCAGAGCCTGCGGCTGCCCTGGAAAAAACGATCGTTATTTTTTATTCCGGGATTGACATCAAAATCGGGCGCGCGCGGCCCCATACCCAGCCCCGCGCGCAACCCCATCCGGAACCCTTACTCAACGATCACGCGATAGAAGCCTTGCGGCGTATTGGGTACCGCATCGACCGTGATGCCCATCGTCTGCAGTCCCGTTGCTCCCGGCACGACGGTCCATTGGGGACTTGACAGACTCGGCGTATATTCAATGCGAACCGGATGCTCCGAGGGCGTCCACGTCAGACTGACCGTACCGTTTATCAGCGAGAGACCCGTGATCGTCACAGGTTCGTATGGCGCAGACGACAGGGCACCGTAGATAAACGGCGTGGAGGACCAGTCGGAAGGCGAGTCCCACAGGTCGAAGGCGCGTACCCGCCAGTAATAACGGGCGTTCAGGACAAGCGCTTCATAGCCCGGCAGCGTGTTGAACCGCGCCAACGCCACGGACGGCTGCGCGGCCGCGTCAGCATCCACCAGCACGTTCGTAAAGGCCGCATCGGTTGCGATCTGAATCTGATACCCCGTCACCGCGTCGCCGTTGTCGGGATCGTCGCTGGCGAACCAGACCAAGTATCCGTTCGCGTCCGGCAGCACAAAATCCGCATACGGAGATATAATGATCGGCGCTTCCGGCGGCATGTTGCCGAAGTTCACGAAAAAGGTTCCCGTCTCGCTCCACGCCCCCTCATTGTTTCCGCTGTCCGTCACACGGCACCGCCACCAGTACTGTCCTGCGTCAGCGAGCTCCGCATCGATCTGCCAAGAGGTCATCGACGCGCCTGACGCGATTGCGGGATTCTGCGCGACCAGAGACTCCGCGCTCAGATTGGCGTTCGAATAAACTTCGAACCGGTAGGACAGAGGATCGCTCTGATAATCGACCGCATTCCTCACCGTGAGCGTCGGGCGCAGAACCGGAACAGTCTCGCCGTTCACAGGCGAGGCCAACATCGGCGCACTGGGTGTCTGACCGCCGATGCCAACCGCATCAAGATGAAAGCTTTTCTCCAGTTCGGCTCCGTACGCGTACGAACGCACCTGCAGACGGATGCCGTTCGTGCAGTAGTCCGTAGGGATCGTGTACTGGAACCGAGCCCAACCGCTTGCGACAGCCATGGAACCTGTCAAGTCATACCAGGTCAATCCGCCGTCCTTTGAGAGCCGCACGTAGAGCTGGCCCCAGTCATTCGCGCCATGTATCCCGCGCGCCCACAGCGTCAACAACGGCGGCACCGGCCCCGACAGGTTCAGCTCCCGCCCCAGCGTCAGACACGACTCGGTGGACGCCGGCGTCCACCGCGACGGCAAATCCCGTGCGCAAACGGTACCCTCTGCGGGCGTGTTTGTGGACGTGACCCACCCGCCGTTGATCCAGTTCGAAAGCCCGGCTTCGAAACAGTCGGAGAAAGGCATGTTCCATACCGCTCCAGGCAGACGATCCTCAACCGCGATGTCGTTGATGGACCATCCGTCGTCGGTCAAGTTGCCGTCACTTTCAACGTAAAAACGGATCCTAACATTCGCCTGTCCCTTCCAAGCGGACAGGTCAATGCGCTGTTCGGCCCACTCCTGCCTGACACAGGAGACCCCATACACCCGCGTCCAGGACGACCCGTTCTGAGACACGTCCAAGACGCCCCGGT
>CAZTDL010000080.1:0-4306 GCA_964612775.1 uncultured Lentisphaeraceae bacterium | reverse complement strand
CACGACGTCCCCGTCAGGTCCACCGCCGTCAGCGCGTAGTTGTTCGCGCTGCCCAAGTTGACGCCGTACTGCACCCCCGGCGAGTCGCTCAGGCAGACCTCCGCGCCGTTCGTCTCCACGCCCCAGCCGCCGAGCGTGTCCCACATCGACAGGCCGTCCACCGGGTCGGCGAACGGCAGCGCGATCGGCACCGTCGTCGCCTGCGACTCGTTCGACGCCGCGTACGTGTCGCTGCCGTCGACCGCGTAGACCTTGTAATAGTACGTCTTGCCGATCGAAAGCCCCGCGTCCGTGAACGACAGCGTCCCCGCGTCCGCCAGCGAGGCCACGAGCGTGTCCGACCACGTCACCCCCGACGACTCGCGGCGGTACACCTCGTAGCGCTGGAACGCCGACCCCGCGTAGGCCGACCACGACAGGTCCACGCTCTTCAGGTGCGGCGCCGGCGGCGCCAGAGCCACCGCCGGCGGCGTCTCCTCCACCGTCAGCTTGTCCACGCAGATCTCTTTCTCCAGCTCCGCGCCGTACGCGTACGACCGCACCTCCAGCCGCACCCCCGCCACACGATAGTCCGCGGGCACCGCGTACTGAAACCGCGCCCACGCCGTCCCGAACGCCATCCGCCCCGACAGGTCCAGCCAATTCACGCCCCCGTCCTTCGAAAGCCGCACGTAGAGCTGGCCCCAGTCGTTCACGCCGTGCGTCCCGCGCGCCCACAGCGTCACCTGCGGCGACGCCGTCCCCGAGAGGTCCAGCTCCCGGCCCAGCGTCAGACACGACTCGGTCGCCGCCGGCGTCCACCGCGACGGCAAGTCCCGCGCGCACCCCGGCCCCTCGTACGGCGCGTCCGTCCACGCCGCCCACCCGCCGTTGATCCAGTTCGAAAGCCCGCCGTCGAACCGCTCAGAGAACGGCAGCGCCTGCGTCCCCTCCGGCGCGTGCTCCGAAACGGCCACGTCGTCGATGAACCAGCCGTCGCCCGCCAGAGACGAGTTGCTCTCCACGTAAAAGCGGATGCGCAGGTTCGCCTGCCCGCGCCAGCGCGACAGGTCGACCCGCTGCTCCGCCCACTCCCCGCGCGTGCCCGCCACGCCATACACCCGCGTCCAGGACGACCCGTTCTGAGACACGTCCAAGACGCCCCGGTCGCCCGCCGCCGCGTCGTAGAACGCGTGCCGGTCCCGGAACCGCAGCACCGGCCACGACGTCCCCGTCAGGTCCACCGCCGTCAGCGCGTAGTTGTTCGCGCTGCCCAGATTCACGCCATAGAAACCGAGAGGCGAGTCAGTCAGGCAGGCGCCTCCCGTCGCGTTGGTCTCGGTTGTTATGCTCCACGCGCCCATCAAATTCCAGTTCAACGCACCGGCCTCAAAGCCGTCCGCGAAGGGCAAAGGATTATTGGCGGTTCGGATCGATGCCTCCTGTCCTTCCGAAGAATAGGTGCCGTAGGGCGATACGGCATAGACGCGATAGGCGTACTGCGTGTCCAATGCGAGACCGGAATCGGTCCATTCCGTTTGCGTTTGATCGCCGAGGAACGCCACGCGCTCCGAAAGAAACGTCGCCCCCGACGCAGCCGGCACGCGATGTACGGCATAATGCGAAAAAACGGTGTTGGTATTCTGCGGCCAACTCAGCCGCACGGTGTGCGACGTCACCTGATCCAACAAAAGCGTGGGCACGGCATCCGGCGCTTCGGCCACCGAAATGTTGTCCAACCACCAACCGTCCCCTTGCCCCGACGAACTGGTGGTGAGCCGAAAGCGCACCAGCACCGAGGCCTGCCCCGCCACCGACGCCAAACGGACACGTTCACCGGTCCACGTATTTGTGGAGGTCGTCCCCGTATACGTTTTCAACGCCGTCCAATCCGTACCGTTGTTGACGGAGACCTCGACCACGCCCACATCGCCGCTTAAGATGTCGTGTTTCTGCTGAAAACTCAATATGGGGGACTGGGCAGAAGCCAGGTTCAGCGGAACCGCCAAGCGCAAAGAAGCGTTGAGCGAATTGGTGTACAGCGCGCCCGGCGAATCGGCCCAAGCGTTGTTCCCCGCGAACACGCGCTCACCGGATAGCGTCCACCCGCCGTCGGCGATCCAGTAGGTGCCGCCCGCCTCACCCGTATCCAAAAAGGGATAATCCATACCCGCCGGCAATGTCACCGAGGATTCATTGCTTTCGGCGTGTAATTCCTCGGCTGTGATCGCCATCACGCGATAATAGAAACGCGCTTTGGGCGCGGCCGAGATATCCGTAAACGTCGTCACATCCGCCGCCGTCTGTCCGACCAAAAAAGCCCCGCGCCAGTCGAACCCGGACGTCTGCGACCGATAGACGCGATAGGCCGTCACGCCGGAACTCCCGCTGGGCGACCACGTCAGCGCCACAGCGCTCACACCTTGCGCCGCAACCTGAGTCAGAACCGGAGATTCCGGCATCTCGCCGACCAGCACATCGTCCACATACCAGCCGTCCATCACCGCCGAGGCATCGGCCAGCAGCCTGAAACGAAGTTTGACGGCGGTCTGACCGGCAAAAGCCGACAGATCCACCTGTTCGCGCGTCCACGATGCCCGTGTCCCAGTGAAGGCGACCAGTCCCGTCCACGACGCGCCGTCATCGGTTGAGGCCTCAAGGCCGACCCAATCGTAATCAGGCTCAAGCGCGTACCGCTGATAGAAACGCACGGCGGGCCGCGTCACCCCGGAAAAATTGAGAGAAGCCGCCATCGTCAACGCGGCATCGGTATGATTTGTGTAGAACGACCCGGGACTGTCCGTCGCCGAACGCGTCGGCGAATGCGCATCAGAAACCGTTATGCCCCAACCGCCGGAGACGCTCCACGCGCCAAGCCCCGCTTCAAAGGCATCGAAGAAGAATTCCGCCCGTGAAAGAGTTGCGCAGCCGCAAAGCATCCCGCAAAGGACGTATCGGCTTACCCCGCATTGCAAACGGACCATGTACTGTCTCATATGTCGTCTCCTGTTGTCATCACTTCTCCGAATTTACTCGCCTCGCTTTGTGAAGTGAGTTATAATAGATATAGGATAGGCGTTGTAGTAAAAAAACTGTTTTTGAAGAAGGATAGACACGGCGTATCCCTCTCTTATGCTACCGACCTTTTCGGGCCAGCAAGGCCGACTTTCAATCATACGTCTTGAAAACGCGCTTGACCGGAAAAGAAGCATCACCTACCCTATCCGTCATCCTAAACGTGTGTATGGCGGACTTGGAACAAACCGGTGCCGCCACACAAAGGGGGACAAGAACAAAGGAGTTTTGAATGAGCAAGATCACATCTGTGCCTTCCTATCTGGAATGCGCGAAACCCAATCCGGCCGCCAACCGCGCGCCCTGGTATAAAAACATCGCCCCGGTTTATGCGGGCATCTTCCTGTGGTTCGTATTCTGGTCCGGAACGGCCTCGGTCGGCGCCGACAACGCGGGCGGCATTCTGGCCGCCGGCTGGCCGACGGCCTTGATCGGCATTCTGGCGGGCGCAACGGTCTGTTATGTGCTCTTTTACCACGTCTTCGGCCGCTTCGGCCAGAAGACAGGCCTGCCGCTCTATATTGTGGGATCCTCGACCTTCGGCGCCACGGGCGGCCTGATCCTTCCGGGCTTCCTGATGGGCCTGCTCCAGTTCGGCTGGGTCGCGGTCAACGTCTACTACTCCACCCAGGCCCTCAACGTCATGTTCGGCCTGAAAGTAGGCAGCGCCGGCCTCTATGCCATCATGCTCCTCTGGGGTTTCGGCGGCGTCGTCATGGCCCTCAAGGGCATCAAGTACGTCGCCATGATCTCCACCTACTTGCCGATCATTCCCGTGATCGCGCTCGTCGTCCTGCTCGCCAAAACCCTCGGCGGACTCGGCTCGTTTGACGCAAACGCCTTGGTGGCCGCCGCCAAGGCCGGAGGCGTGGCGAAGCCCGCCCTTGACGGCCTCGGCGTGATCTTCCTGCTCATCGGCCACATCGTCGGCTTCACCGCCACGGCGGGCGTTGCGGGCTGCGACTTCGGCACCAACGCGCGCGACAAGAAGGACGTCGTCATGGGCGGTTTGATGGGCGTGCTGGTCGCGATCTTCGTGACGGCCGGCCTCGCCGCCCTGATCGTCGCAGGGTTCTATGGCACCGAGGCCGGCAAGGCCATGCTGGCGCAGGGCAAGGCCGTGCTCGACCCCATGGGCCTGCTCAAGGCCATCCTGGGCGACCAGACGGGCGGCATCGTCGCCTTCCTGCTGGCGCTGTGCGCCTTCCCGAGTTGCTGCTGATGCGGGTGGACAAGATGAGCATGGGAGTGA
>CAZTDL010000079.1:0-10850 GCA_964612775.1 uncultured Lentisphaeraceae bacterium | reverse complement strand
CACGCCTAAAACTGAAACGGCTTTATCCAACTTTTTAACTTGTACAGTGTACTAGGTCATCTCCCATCACTTTAGGATCCACATTGGGAAAAGCCGTCCGCAGCGCATCCAGATCGTGATAGACCAATAGCGAGCACAGGGCGACAATATACCACGGCCAAGGGCGGAGTCCGTAATGGAGAACATTGTAAAGCAGAGATGCGCTGACAGACCCCTTTTCGTTTTTTGCCGACAGCATGCGCTGCGCCATGGAGCCGCCGCCGCCGGGTTCTGAGCCGGGATACCAGACGTTCCACCATTGTACGGCGACCGGGATTATGAACACGGAGACCAGCAGATCGGTGTTCGAAAAATCCGGGAAGAAGCTGAGTTTCCCGATCACGTCCGGATGAGTGAAAAGATTAGATAGTCCGTGGACTTGAGGCAACTTTACCGCATAGACGGCCGCAATGATCGCGCCGCCGAAGACGAGGGCAAACTGAAAGAAATCCGCAATCACGATGCCGCGCATGCCGCCCGCCGCGCTGTAAATCACAGTGACCATGGCGGCGATGACAACAATCATGACCGGCGAGATGTCAAACATCACAACGCCGATTTTGATGGCGCCGAGCAAGACCAGCGCCGTGATAACCGTGTTGAAAAACACACCCAGATAGAGCGCACGGAATCCGCGCAGGACGGCTGCGGATTTTCCGCTGTAACGCAATTCGTAGAACTCGATGTCCGTTTTAGCGCCGGTGCGATGCCAGAGTTTCGCGTATACGAAGACGGTCAGCATCCCTGTCAAAAGGAAGGCCCACCAGACCCAGTTGCCCGCCATGCCGTTTTTTCGGATAAGTTCAGTGAACAAATTCGCGGAGTTGGTGGAGGTGGAAGTGGCGCACATGGAAATGCCAAGCATCCACCAAGGCATCGAATTTCCCGACAGGAAAAACTCTTTGGAACTTTTTCCGGCTTGCTTGGATGTCGCGAGCCCGATGACGATCAGGATGACAAAAAACAGGGCGATGATAATCCAATCGATCATGTTCAAGATCATATGACTTCCTTGCAGAACGTTCGAATCAGACTCAGGGTTTGTTCCTGTCGCTTAATCGCTTGCGTGTCACAATGCGCGTTTATCAGTTCATAACGGATGTTCACCGACTAGCGATAACCGCGCAAAATTGTTAGGAAAAACGCGCAAACGATTTACTCGAATCGGATGTCTCCAAAATATTCCGGGCAGTGGTAATTGGGTTTCCGCGTTTGAACCGGTGCCCATGTGAGGTAATTCGGAACGGATAGTCCGCTGCCCACTTTATAGAAATTCGCGGTCGCTTGCACGCCGCTCAGCGAGGTGATGGTGTGGTGGCAAAAACAGGTCACTGGAATGCGCGCCGTGAGCGTCCATTTAAATTCACCCGACTTCTCGGCAAACGGTTGCGTGCCTAAGGACGGCAGCGTCTCAAGCTGTCTCATCAGCGGGAGCGGAATGGATGTCCTGTTTTCTCTGGCGGGACCATATGCGAGGTGCGGAGTCCCGATACAGTTGCACTCGAAGTTATAATAATTCCGCTTGTCGAACGAGAGAAAGAACTCGACGGCACTATCTTTGTACACCTCACCGTGAATGCGCGTCTCAAGCGCGCGTATGCGGACCTCTTCAACGTAGAATCTCAACCAGATTTCGGTCTGAATGTGGCCGATTCTAAAACTGACTTTAGGACAATAGGGGTACTGAGGCCAATTCAGGCATGAGACCGGCGTTTCGGGCGTTGCCGCTTCAAGCGCTGAGCCGACCTCGGCGATGGCGTGCGGGGTACCGTTTGTGATTCGTCTGATGAGGAGCGCTGTCATTTCGTCTTTCCTGCCTGATGTGACGCGTAGAAACGCCGATAGACGCGTTAGTTGCCCGCCGTTTCGGTTTTTTTCACGAGGATAAATTTCATCGGTTGGATCGTTTGACCTTTGTGCGAGAAGGCCTCCCCGCGATAATTTGAGATGATTTCAGAGCCGTTTGAAAAGACTGTGCGATAGATGTCCTTGTCTACCTCTTCGTGCCGTTCCATGAACTCGGACTGCAGGTGTGACCGCGCGGCGAACTCGTCGTAGCCTTCTTTGATTTTGGCTACGCTTGCCCGCAACGATTGCTTATCGCCACAGGTTAAATCCTCCTTCCCCATCCATGCGTCTTTGTTGTCGCGATAGTTTGAGTAGAAGTAGAAAAAGGGCCGCCCGCTGAACTCAGTCAGCATCAGCCGCGTAGTCTCATCCTTGATCGTATAGTTGCAGGTCGGGGGAAAGGGATTGCTTAAGATGATGCCATGATAAACAAGTTGCCAGAAGGGCACAAAACGGTCCACCATTGGGTGTGACTTGGGGGGGACGATGGAGGCATACAGGGCGTAGTCCAGTTGTCCGCAGCAGAAGTCATGACCCCCTTCGGAGGCGCTGCCGCCCATCACAGTCTGCGCTTCGCCCATGATCTTCCCGACCCAGGCGGCGCCTTGGTTGCGGTTGAGGGGATGCCGGGGATCATGGCAATCGCGCGGCTGGACCACGGTCAGCACGTCGTTGTAGTGGAGCCCGCGGAAGCCGAGGTCCGCGATGGCCCGCAGCTCTTTCTGCGCGAAGCGCTCGAAAGACCGTTGTGGACAGATATCGTACATCCGTCCGCCGCTGTAGACGGCGTGGGTGGCAAGCGAGCCGTCGGTTTTTTTGATGATGTACTCCGCATCCCACGTGTCCGCGATCATGTATGCGTCGTAGCTGTTGTTGTGGCAGACGATCTGGAATCCCATGGCCTGTGCCTTCTTGATCAGCTTTCTCAGCTTGGCCTCGCCTCCCAACTGTTCTTCGACCGGGAAGAGCTCGGGGAACCGTCCGTCGTGCCCCTTCCGGTTCCAGCCCACGAGGCAAATCTCCGCATGGTCAACGCCTTGCCGCTTGAGTTCATCAAGGATATCGCCCACGCGGTCGAAGGGGACGGCCACCTTCATCGGCGGTTCGTTTTGGCGCGTCTGCTGCTCGACGGGAGTCGGCATGGGTTTCCAGCCCTGGCGGATACGGATTTCAATGCTTTTCGTTGCATAGGCGAGTTCCGGACGATTCTTGATGCGTTCCCTCAACGGCACACACGCCTTGCGTCCGAGCTGGTAGTTGCGGTAGGTGCGGGCCATGCCGGAATAGTCGGCTTGGTCGCCGCTCAAAAGATAGTAGTCGATGGAAATGTCATCGTAGGCGGCTTGTCCCTTCAGCTCAAAACGCGGGGCGATTGTGTAGACGCCTTCTTTGGCCCTCGTCACCAGCGTGAAGTCGTAGGGCATGCCGGTGACGATCGCGACAAAGGCGGCGCGCGGGTTCTTCATGCCGAAAACGGGCATGGGCATGTAGTTTCTCGCGGTACGCTCCCCGTTTTTTTGGTGAAAGGTGCCGAGTTCGCCGTTGGGCATGATGAAATAGCCGGCCTCGCCGGTTTGGGCGGAGGCAAAGTCGGGCAGAACAACGACGGTGTCAAGCCCTTGGGGCAGTTCGTTGCGCGTGAGCGTAACCGACACGACACCTTTTGCATTCGGCTCAACTGCGAGCGTTTTTTCTCCACATGTTTGTCTGTGAAAGTGAATGTCAATTCCACTTGCGCGGCGATCGCCCCGGAAGCGCAAAGAACGGTCAATATGCCTAATCCCCGTTTGGTCATGCTGTCTCCTTGTTTCATGTGTATTCTTAATAAATGGCGCAACTTCTTAAAGCGCGTTTCATGAAAGATGGTTTGATCAGTTTGTAATCCTTTGACTTTACCGTTTTTCCCCGATAATCGAAAGCCGTGTCGGAATAGTTGCTGATGATTTCACTGCCGTCGGAGTACCTCGTCAAGAACACGTTTTGGGCGATCTCATCGTGGAAATCCATGAATTCGAATTGCAGATGCTTCATCGGCTGGTATTCGTCGTAGGCCTGTTTGATGGGCGCCAAGTCCGTGTACGGGCTGTAATAGAAAGTCGGGCGTCCGCCGAACTCGTAGACCTTGAGTCTGCGATCCGCCTGGTCTAGCGCCGGGGAGCGCCTGTTGCTCGGCGCGTTCGGGAAAGTGTAGTCGATCGTGGCGTAGTAGGGGTTGCTGAGAATGATGCCGTGATAGGCGATTTGCCAGAGAGGGACGAGGCGGTCCATCAGGGGCGTCGGGCGTCCCAGAAACTGCGGATACGCCGTGACATAGAGTGCGTAGTCGAGGGACTTTGCGACGTGGTCGCACGGACCTTCCGAGCCGAACCCTCCGAATGTCCGGCGGGCCTTTTCGCCGATCCGGTTCATATAGTCGGCTGTCTGCTGGCGGTTCAGGGGATGCTTGGGGTCGAAGCATGGATACGGCGTGATGCAGGAGGTCACGTCGATATGGAACGTGCCTTTAAACCCCAACTCGGACAGTCTCTTGTAGTCCTCGTCGACATAGGCGTCATTGACCCGTTGGAAGCACGACGAGTACGCTCTGCCTCCGGCCCAGAGGCCGCCTTTCAGCATCGTGCCGTCGGGTCGTTTGGCGACGTCGCCTTCGTTGTAGCGGTCGGAAATCGTATAGAAGTCCGTGTTGTTGCAGTGGCAAACGATTTGATATCCCAAGCTGTGGGCGCACGCGATCGCCTCGCGCAGCTTGGCCTCGCCGCCGAAGGCGGGCTCGACGGGAAACAGCGTCGGATAGCGCCCGTCGTGCCCGCGGACATTCCACCCGACCGAGCACATCTCGACCTTTTCGACGCCCAGAGCCTTGAGCCCTTTCATGATGCGGATGAGGTCGGCGAAGGTATGGGACACGTTGACTGGCGGCTCGTTCGTCGGCGTCTGATTCTCGATCTTGGTTTTGTTGGCTTTAGAGCCGTGCGGAACGCGCACAAACATCGTGTCCGCCGTGTAGGCCAATTGCGGATTGTCTTTCACCCGTTCGCGGAACGGCCTCACTTCGCCCCGGCCGAGCTGATAGGCGCGGTAAGCGCGCGCCATGCCGGAATAGTTGGCCTCCGCGCCATCCAGCAGACAGAAATCGACGACCAGATCTTCGTACGGCGATAAAGCCATCTCCTTGATGAGAAAACGCGGAAAGACCGTGTACGCGCCATGGGTGACGTCGACGACGGTTTTGAATTCATACTTGAGCCCCTTGACGATCCCGACAAACGCGCCGCGAGGATTCTTCATGCCGAAGATCGGCATGGGATTTCTCCGCTCTTCAAGCAGGCCTTTCTCTTCTCGGAATGTTCCCAACACCCCGGTTGAAACGACGAAGTAGCCTTCCTCGCCTTTTTTAGCGGTGGCGGTGTCGAGGACGGCGTCGATGGTGTCGATGTCGCGTGAGATATCCTTCATCGCGATCTTGAGGCGGTAGGTGCTCGGCCCGACTTTTTCGAGCGTTTGGATCTTCTCTTCGGTCTGCGCGTTTGTTTTCTTGATGCGCAGGGTGACGGTCTTGGCGCCTGCGACCTGCGCCGCCGAAAGCGTGGTCGCCATGAGCGCCAGCAAGAGAACCCTGATTCCAACAATCTTGCGAATGATCACAGACATGCGTGTTCTCCGATTTGGCTAGATGCCGGGAATTTCGAACATCCGATGCAGGAAAGAGGGCTTGATCAATGCGTAGTCCATGGGCTTAACCGTTGTTCCTCGATAAACGAACGCGTCAGACGAGTAGTTGCAAAGCGTTTCGCTGCCGTCGGAATAGGTGGTCAGAAACACGTTTTTGGCGATCTCGTCATGAGACTCCATGAATTCGTATTGCAGATATTTCAGCGGCTGATATTCGTCGTAGGCCGTTTTGATGGGGGTTAGGTTCTTGTAGCTGTTGAAATAGAAAACCGGACGGCCACCAAACTCCACGAGCTTCAGCGTGCGTTTCTCCCGGCTGTCGAGCTCGTTGGAGGGTGCCCATTTGTCCGCCGTTTCAAAGGTGTAGTCAATCGTCTCGTAGAAAGGGTTGCTGAGGATAATGCCGTGGTAGGCGATCTGCCAGAACGGGATGAGGCGGTCGATGAGCGGGTTGGGCGTGCCCAGCCATTTGGGATAGGCCGAGACATAGAGGACGAAGTCGAGCGAGTTGGCGACGTGGTCGCAGGGCCCTTCGGAACCGAAACCGCCGAAGGTGCGGCGGGCCTTCAGTCCGATTCTGTTCATGTGGTCCGCGGTCTGCTTGCGGTTCAGCGGGTGCCTGGGGTTGAAGCACGGATAAGGAACGATGCACGAGGTGACGTCGATGTGGTGGGTGCCCTTGAAACCGAATTCGGCCAGCCTGGCGTAGTCGTCGTCGACATAGCGGTCGTTGACCCGTTGGAAGCAGGGAAAGAAGGCCCTTCCGCCGGCGAGGATGCCGTGCCTGTGAAGCGTGCCGTCTGGACGGCGGGCGATGTCGTTCTCGTCGTACCTGTCCGACACCGTGTAGAAGTCGGTGTTGCAGACGTGGCAGACGATCTGATAGCCGAGTCCGTGTGCGCAGGCGATCGCCTCGCGCAGTTTGGCCTCGCCGCCGAAGGCGGGGTCCACCGGAAAAAGCGTCGGGAAACGTCCGTCGAATCCGCCGCTGTTCCAGCCGACCGAGCACATCTCTGCCTTGTCGACGCCCATCGCCTTGAGTTCACGCATGATGCGCATGAAATCGTCGAAGGTGTGGTAGACGTTGACCGGCGGCTCGTTGGTGGGAGTTTGTTCCGCGATTCGGTTTTTGTTGGACTTCGAGCCGTGTTTAACGCGGACAAACAGGGTGTCGGCCGTATAGGCGAGCTGCGGATTGTCCTTTATCCGTTCGCTAAGCGGCCTCACTTCGCCACGGTCAAGCTGGTATTGTCGATAGGTTTTGGCCATGCCGGAATAGTTGGCGTTGTCACCGTCAAGAGCGTAAAAATCGACAATGATATCCTCGTACGGGTCTAAGGCCATTTCTTTGATGAGGAAGCGGGGAAAGATCTCGTAGGTCCCGTTTTTGACCTCGACCACGGTTTTGAATTCGTACATCAGACCTTTGACGATTCCGACAAAGGTTCCCTGCGGATTCTTCATCCCGAAGACGGGCATCGGGTTGCGCCTCTCTTCAAGAAAACCTTTATCTTCGCGGAAGGTTCCCAGTAAACCGGTGGATATGACGAAGTAGCCGTCATCGCCTTTTTTTGCCGTGGCGGAATCGAAAACGACATCGATTGTTTCTGTGGCCCTTGTTATTTCCTTGATCGGAATCTTTAGCCGATAAACGTTTGGTTCCGTTATTTCAAGCGTATAAATCTTCTCCTCCGTTTGGCCGTCTGTCTTTTGGGTGCGCACGGTCGCAGCCTTGGAAACAACAGCGAGGGCCTTCGGTGCCCCTTGAACCGAAAAGCCGATCGTCATTACATATCCGGCCGCCAGCGCAAACAAGAAGTCGCGAGTCGTTTTTGTCATTACCACACCTTCCCCGTTTATAGAGATCGGCTTGTTCGGCTGATCAGTCTGTCAGACAAACCGGCGCTCATCAGAGTAAAGTCCATACCAGGCGAAACCCCCGACGTCCATTCTGTGCCGACGGATCAACACCGTAACCGGTGCTCGTCAGAGAACATGTGCGAGCAGTCTCGAAAGCGGAGCCTCCCTGTATCCAGCGCTGGCTTCCGGACATTGGCCCGGTCGGATCCACGCCTCCATCCGTGAGCGGGCCCCAGTCTAAACAAAATTCATACACGTTGCCGTGCATATCGTACAGACCCCACGCGTTCGGTTTATAGGAACCGACAATAGCCGTCCCGTTCGTCGGTTCACAGCCTTGAAGCGGTTGGGTTGTCCCGTCGCTGAGAAAGCCCCCGTTAAACTTATACCGCCCCAGCGTATTCATCCAGACGTTAGTGTTTGCATTGTCCCCTAAGACGTTCGCCAACGCACTCCCGTCGTTGAACACCGCTGATGAGACTCCCGCACGGCATGCATACTCCCATTGCGCCGCAGTCGGCAAATCAAAAGCGGTGATTCCTGTTTGGCTTCTCAATTTGCCCAAGAAACTGTTTGCCGTAACGACCGTGCGATCGGTGTTCGGCCAGTTGACCTCCGGATTGTCATTCGTCGCTCCGCGAAACATGTTGTACGAAATCTGTTCAACTGGGCGCATCATGTAGTAATCAGGATTGTTGAACCAACTCGGTTTTTGGCCGATTCCCATCACGCGCTCCCATTGCCGCTGCGTCACCTCGAACACGCCCACGTAAAAGGGCTTCGTCAGCGTGACCGGTTTCGTGCCGCCCATCAGATAGGAACCCGCCGGTACGCGGCGCAGAACGAGTTTGTCCGTCTTGTAGAGAGTGCCATTCGTTACGCCGGTCCATGCCAATGACGTGATGCCCGGTATCGGATTAGTGGCGACCGTGCCATAGGCGCCGCTGGCCAAATCGGCCTCATAAAGATACTGAATCTGATCCGGTGTGTTCGTTTGCGTCAAATCCGCAATCGCGTAGAGAGGTTCCTGAGTTGGCGTGAGGGTGACTGTAAACCGTTCCAGCGTCTGATTCGTGTAGACAGTCTTTGTCGGATCCCAGACGATGCGGCGAAATCCACGGGAGACACCAAAAAAATCGCCCGACAGCGAAGTCTCTGGAAGCGAAAGGGGCGTCGTTCCATCAAAGGCCGAGAGGCGGATATCCATGTTCTGACCATCTGCGCAATCCAACACATAATCGATGCTCACCAACCGGCTCCACGGCCAACGCTGTCGGATCACCACGTCTCTGATGGTCGGGTTGTCCGCAACCGCGCTGAGTACCAGGCAACTGACCCAACTTGTCACGATTATTTCTAGCATTATTGATGCTTTCATCTTGGTTCTCCCGTTTCTGAGACTTGCCTCTTGCTGCCCATTTGCCAGTCCATTCTTCTCACGGCAAGGTCCACGCCAGTCGGAAACCGAAACGAGCCCCCGCACTTGTCGGCAATGTGCCGTTTCGACTCGTCGAAGGGCAGCCGTATGCCGGGTCAAAAGCGCCGCCGCCTCGCAATACGCGTGTGCCGTCACTCGCCGATAACGGTCCCTCCGGATCCATGCCGCCCGGTATGGAGCTCTTCCAGTCCAAACAATACTCTTGCACGTTGCCGTGCATATCGTATATGCCCCACGCGTTCGGCAGATAGGAGCCGACGAGGGCCGTCCCGTTGGAGGGTGCACACGAATATAACGGCGGGGTTACGCCATCCGGCAGATAGCCGCCATCAAACTTGTACCGCCCCAACGAATTCAGCCAAGCATTGGTGTTTGCGTTGGCGGCCGAGACGTTCGCCGATGCGTCCCCGTCGTTGAACACCGTTGTCGTTTCCGCACGGCATGCGTATTCCCATTGTGCTTCCGTGGGCAGGTCCAACATGCCGATGCCTGTTAGACTTCGTAACCGGCCCACAAAACTGTTTGCCGTAACAACTGTGCGATCTGTGATCGGCCAATTGACCGCCGGAGAACCGTTTGTTGCCCCGCGGATCGTGTTGTACGGCATGGACTCAACAGGACGCGTCATGTACCACGCCGCATTGTTGTAAGAACTCGGTTTTTGGCCGATTCCCATTACGTGCTCCCATTGCCGCTACGTCACCTCGAATACGCCCACGTAAAAGGGTTTCGTCAGCGTGACCGGCTTCGTGCCGCCCATCAGGTAGGAGCCCGCCGGTACGCGGCGCAGGACAAGTTGATCCGTCTTGTAGAGAAGTGCCATTCGTCACGCCGGTCCATGCCAATGACGCGACGCCCGGTATCGGATTAGTGGCGACCGTGCCATAGGCGCCGCTGGCCAGATCGGCCTCGTAAAGATACTGAATCTGGTCCGGAGTATTCGTTTGGGTCAGATTCATGATCGCATAAAGAGGGGTGTTGGTCACAGTGAGAACCACGTTGAACCGCATCAGCGCCTGATGGGTGTAGATGGTCCTCAGCGGATTCCATACGATGCGATGGACGCCGCAGGTGATTCCGTTCATGTTCCCCGATAACGAACATTCAGGCAGCGTAAGGACGTTTGTTCCGTCAAACGCTGAAAGACGGATATCCATGCTTTTTCCGGCCTCGCAACTCAACGTATAGTCGATATTCACCAGCCTGTTCCACGGCCAACGCTGTCGCACCTCAACGCTGCTGATCGTCGGACCATCCGCCCACGCGCCGAAAGCAACACAACTGATCAATCCCGCAAGAAACGCATCCTTGGCATGCACCGTCATTTCCATCTCTCCTGTTTCCCGTCTCAAACATCAAGTCTCTATCGCATCTTCAACAGTGTCCCGACAACAGGACGCATCAATTCCGCCGACAGCGTGGCTTCGTTCAACCCAAAAAATGTCAGTGTCAGATCAAACGTGTCGTAGCCCCATCCGCCATTGACGACATCCCAGCCGGTATAGCCAACAACGTCCGTGAAGGCGTTTGTCTGAACACGGCCGTTTCCCGAGGCAATCACAAGTTGCGAGACCCCGGCATTCGTCGACACGTCAGCAAAAGACGCGTCGTACGGAATCACCACGTTGCCTTTTACTTTCGACCACGCCGGGCTGTTGTTGTCAACGTTGATTTTTGTCGCGCCGAAGGCTCCCGTCATCACGGCTAGACGCGAGGTCAGCACCTCGGCAACTGTCATGCCGTTCGTATAGAGTGTCAACGTCAGCGTATACATGTCTTCTGACATGGGCACGTCCGACGGAAACACCTGCCAGAGATAATTGGATGTGGCCGTCATGAAACTCATGGCATAAGACGCGTTCATGCCGGTAATTCCCAAATCGGCGCGCGTCGTATTGGCGCTCCAATCCCATGTCAAGGGAACGGTATTGGTAAACACGGTTACCCAGTGGGCACTCTGAGGGGATACATCAACGACGATTGCCGTGGAGGT
>CAZTDL010000078.1:0-10869 GCA_964612775.1 uncultured Lentisphaeraceae bacterium | reverse complement strand
ACCTTCATCGCCGCACAAAAATTAAAAAAGGGCTGTTCGACAGCATCACCGATCTTAAGACATCGCGTTCAGAACCGCTCATGCGGCAAATCCCCCTCGTTGCCACGCTTGACGATGAACGCCGCAAGGCGGGCCTGAATGAAATCGTTCTCAGGCAGAACGATATCGTGACGGCTCTCCAGCGCATCTTAGGCGTCATCAGTAACGACAAAACCTTAGCCGACCTCAAACAACAGCGTCTCGCCGAAGAGAATCAAGACCAGAAGCTTCTCGAAAAGCTTCGGACACTCAAAAAAGATCTCTCAGCCTTCAAAGACGAGCAACGGAAAATCATGGCCGGGCTTGAGGCCATCGACAAAAAAAGAACCGGAGGATTGGACGGACGCCGAGGAGAAATTGCTGGGCGATCTGGCGGCCAAACAACAGGACTTCGCCAGGTTCTTCCAGGCCGCGTTCAACGACCTGTCGAAAGTCGAAAATCAGGATTTTTCAAACTCCACCATGGCAGACGAGCTGATTGAGATGATTGAGGAACTTCAGAGATCCGGCGCCGCCTTGGAGAAGAAGCATATTGAAATCGCAACCGTCAACGAGGAGCTTCTGGGGCAGCAAACGGAAAGCATCGAGGCCAATTTGGAACGCTGGCTCGCGGACGCCAAAGACTATATCAAATGGAACGGAGAGGAGGGCGGCGTTTATCCGGACGTGCCCCTGCAGGATCTTCCCGAAGAATTGACTGACATTATCGGCGATCTCATCGATGACGTAAGCGACATGGAGGACGTCGAGGACTCTACCGGTTCATCCTTGAGCGCAATGGATGACGGCCTAGGCTGGGGTGTCGCAGACGGCAACATGGACAACATGTCTGCACGCGGCATCACCGGTAACGTTATGCCCAACAACAACGAGGTCGGCGGCCGTTCCGGTGAAGGACGTTCGGGAAAATCCACGGGGCAATTCGTAGAGAAAGAGGCCACGGGCAAAGGAGGACGCAACACGCCGACCCGCCTTGTGCAGTCCCCCTTTGAAAAAGGCACCGTCATTGATCGCTCGAAAGATCCGCAAGGCGGCGCGACGGGAGGCGGCAAGCAATCCGGCGTTGGCGGCGACGGCTTGCGCGGCATCACCCCCGATCAGAAAACGGATGTGCAGCAGCGTCTCCCTGGACAACAAGCCGAATTGAAACAAAAAGCCGAAGCGCTTCTGCGCGAATTGAACGTGCGCAATCTTCCCACCGGCGACCTTGAAGATGCCGTCAACAAGATGGAGCAGATCCAAAAACTCAGCTCCGCCGGTCAAGGTTTGCAGATAAGGCAAATCCGGAGTGGTCTTCTCAACAGTCTGAAAGACGCGCAAACCGTCATGAATTCGTATGCCATCGGCGGTGCGGAAAAAACCGCACGGCCACAAAGCGCATTTCCGCAATCCGTTACCAGAGTAATGAACCCACGCCTGACGGATACGAAGAGAGTGTCGACGCCTATTTTCGCGCCTTGGCCGAACCTGATGCAGGAGACTAATATATGGGCCCCGTTCCAGCAACAACGCAAAGGTATAAAGGCAAAAAAACCTTTCGATTGGCTCTGCCCTGTTTCTTACTCGGCCTGAATCTCTTCGCAGGTGAAAATCTTCTCAAAAACGGGTCTTTCGATGACGGCGCGAAATCTGCCACCTACTGGGAATTGGCAGACGGTCTGACCTCATTCTACGCGACGGAAGAGGGACGCGGCCGCATCGTCAAAATGGATACAGGCGTTGATCGCAAGCAGGCGCTCGACTGGCATAAGGCGTTCAAGGCCGATCCGACGCTCGAACCTCCCGCGAAAACGCCGATTCCGACGAACAGCTACGGCAGTATCGGAGGAAATGAAGGCGTCATGCTCGACTCGGCGTTCATCGATTGTAAACCCGGGCAGGATTACAAGCTCACCGCTGAAATCAAAGGTGAAGGAAAACCTTTCGTTTGGATCAAGGGGTTCCAGTGGCATCCCACGCGCAAAACATGGGTGGACGGATATCAAACGCGACTTGAACCCAAGACGGTCAGCAGCTCTGAATGGCATTCTGTCTCGATCGGCTTCAATCCGACAGCCCACTCTCCGCGCATCCAAAAATTCAAGATCCGGCTTTACGCCTACTGGCCAAACGGCTTCTACTACTTCGACAACATCCGCGTAGAAGAGATCACGCCTGAAGAGATGGCGGGTCTCGTCGCGAAGCGCGGCGAGACCGACTAGCGGTCAAGATCGGCGTATTTGAAAACCGTCCCCGTTTACCGCTCGGTTATTCATCCATCACGATGCGATTTCAATTCGCGCCCAGCGTGCGTCCGTGATGTTTTTCCAGACCGATCGTTTCGACGGGTATCCTCTGAAACCAAGGCGCGAGACGCTTGAAATCGGCGCTATCCTGAATCTTGAAATTATCCGCATCAGGATCGACGCTGCCGGACAACGTTTCAGAACGGAAATCCGCGCGTTTCTTACCTGACTCCGTCTGAGGGAAACTCGCCGCATCCGCCGGGTTAAAAGAGCCAAACACGAGATTATCATGAAAATCCAAACGCGCCAGCGTCGTGTCCTTCACACTACCGTGCATCTGCAGGAAGCGGAGGCAGTTGACCGCCACATTCTGTCCGAACACGTTGTGCAGAGGCAGTTTCGGCTCGTCCGCCATAATATTGACCAAATAAGGATACTTTTCCTTCCACGGCGACGACTGCCAGTTGAACGACTGTAACTTGGCCAGCAGATCCCAGCCGTCTTTCACTCCCTCGCCCGGGCGGGCTCGCGACAAACCGCGATCATCCAGATGCAACGCGGATGTACATTCGATGAACAGATTATTGCTGATCGTGTTATAACGTCCACCGCCGACAAACGCGGCCCATCCTGTGCGGTAGAAAATATTGTTGCAGACCGTATCCCCGCTGTCGCAGTCGTCGAGATACACGCCCATGACCATAACGCTTTCCTTGAGCGGCTCGTAATCGGGGTTCAGTCCCTGACGCTTCTGCCAATCCACACCCGGCTTGCCGAAATGGTGAAAATAGTTATATCGGACCATGTTTCCCTGCGAACCCCAATCACGCCCGGTGTATAGACCGCCGCCGTCGCCACTTTCCATCATCGCGGAGTGGACCTCGTTATACTCGAAGCGATTGTCGTTGCCGCCATAACCGACCGCGATATAGGGCGCATCGTGAATCAGATTGTGTGTAACCAGAATGCCGACCCCGCCGAAACTCAGGCATTTCCCCTGTGTCCTCTGCAAACGGCCGCTGTGATGCAAGCGACAGTTTCTGACGAAATGATGACAGGGCGTCAGCGACTTGCGGTCACCCGCATAGACCGACACGCACGTCCCACCGATGTCGAACACCTCGCATCCGTCCAACCCGCAGTATTTTCCCTGCGAGATGCCGATGCCTTCGGTGGTCATGTTCGATATCCGCAGATTTTTAAGCACCACGTCTTCACAGCTATCCACAGACACCGCTTTTCCGGTGCTATACATGAACGTCAACCCATCCAATGTGATATGGTTAGCCTTGCTGACCTGAATCAGCGGCTTCCTCTGAACCGACAGCACGATGTCATTCAGACCGCTTTCCGTCGGATAGAAATAAAGCATGTTACTGTCGCGGTCCACATACCATTCGCCGGGACGGTCGAGCTCTTCAAGAAGATTAAACACGTAATAGCGACGTTTCGCCGTATGCCATTTTGACGAATTGCCGATGCCGTAGGTATGGACCGCCGCAGACGTGATCTGCTTCTTCTCCTTGTCGATCGCCCCGATCTTGAGCGTTTCGTTTGCCCAGTCATGACACCAGAAACCGTTCATCCAAATCCCCTTCGAGACATCCCAGCGAGACGGTGCGTCTTCGGCATACTCGAAGGTTCCTCCTTTATAACCGAACTCCCACTCGCCGGTCGCCTTATCGATCGGCTTCACTCCGCGGTCGATCACCTTCGCGATCTCTGCCCATCCGTTGTTCGGCCAACGGGCCAGACTCATCGCCTTACCGCCGCTGAACACCTCCATCTCATGCCACCCGCTGAACTTGTCGGGCAGCGGAGCCAGTTTAGACAAACCGACCGTCTTGAGATCGAACGCGACCACATGCCCCCGCGCTGACTCGGGCAAGCGGATAAGCGTCTGCGCATCGCTCACCTTCTTAAAACCCGCTTCTGGCAAAACATATCCGCCAATGAACCGCGCTCCCGTCTTCGAGGCCCGATAGACGACAGGCGCAATGGCAGACAGACCTCCGTCGACACTCTCCAACGTCACTGTCGACTGCGGCAGGGCAAACGTACCCGTCAACTCGACGACAGCGCCTTTCTCAGGAAACTCGCCGGACTTCTTCATGGCGCGCAAGGTGTCGCGCGCTTTCTCGAGCGATGCAAACGGCGAAGTCGCCGTGCCCCTGTTGTCATCGTTTCCTGTCAACGGATTAACATACAGAAAGATCTCGGCGCCAAACGAGCAACCGGTCATCAAAGACAGCGCCACGATCCTCAACAGCCACATTTCGCGCAAACAAAACGGCAAAGACATCACGCGTTCCCCCCTTATCCTTTTCCCCTTCAACAACCCACACAGGCATCAGCCGAGCAAATCCGCAAGCGTCACCTCAGCAAGGGTGGCGCGCACCACATCGGCTTGCGACAGCTGCTCCGCCGGAAACGTCGTGGCCACCGCCACGCAACGCATGCCTGCGGCTTTGGCCGCCGCAACACCGTTCAGAGCGTCTTCGACAACCGTACAGTCTGCGGGCGCAACACCCAGACGCTCGGAAGCCTTAAGGAAGATCATGGGGTCCGGCTTGCGCCTCGCCACGTCCTCCGCCGTCACAACCACCTGCCAAGACGGGAACGGCAATCCGATCTTTCGCAAATTGGCATCCACCTTGACCCTGTCGGCACTCGAGGCAATCGCGCACCTCCACCCCGCGCCGCGGCAGGCGTTCACCAGCGCGACCGCACCCGGAAACACGAACAGCCTCTCAGGCACCATACGCAGATAAAGTTCATAGGTGCGGGCCTTCGCCTCAACAAGATCGAGCGCCACGCCGTATTTTTCGGCAACGCCGCCAATATAGCGGTTCTCGCCCGCGCCGACAAAAGGAAGGAAGTCTTCGGGCTGCACAATCACGCCGCGTTCACGGAACATCTCGCGCGCCGCCGCACAGATCAGCGGCTCCGAGTCAGCCAACACCCCATCCATGTCGAAAATAACAGCCCGCATACACTTATCGTCCAAAGTTATCGCCCCGCATACGTCTGCCGCAGATGTTTGACTGTCAGCGCCTTGGCGAAATCAGTAAAGGTTGCGGTCTTGTCCTTCGGCGTAAACGTAAGCGTTACGGGCCGCCCAGGGAAAAGCGTAAAACTGTTATCGTCAAATTCGCCTCGCATGCCGCTGACGTTCACCCAAACAAAGAAAGCCGGCTTGTCCGTCGTCAACGTCACCGTCCACTTACCATTCCGCTCGGAGGCAATCGCATCAACCAACGCATCCCCGAGGGTGCTCGCTTTGAAGAAATTGAAAAACCATTCGTTGCGATACTTGATCGTCTGACCGTCCAGTTGAACGGTCAAAACCGCTTCAAGAAACCGTTCTTTCAATTCCTTCTCATTACCAAACTGTACGGCAGGCAACTTTCCGATGAGCAATGCGGAACGCGGCGCGACCTCGCCGGCCAGAGGCACTGTCTCGCGCTTCTTGCCGTCGAAGCCCCAGGTTTCGACCGCCACATCGGCCGTCACCTTTACGCCCAAGTCATTCACCGCCCAAAACTCGATGTTGGCCCCGTTGTCCGCCGGAATCATCATCACCGCGACCGGCGCATAGAATCGCTTAGCCTGATAGTGCAGGTGCTTCCACTTGCCGCCATATTCGAGACTTGACCATGAGGCGACCGGCCAGTTGTCATTAAGTTGCCAGTACAGCGTACCCATGCAGCGCGGCTGAAGATGACGCCACGCCTCGACTGCGGTCTTGATGGCCAACGCCTGTTGCACCTGAGACAGATATAACGTGCTCTCGAAGCCTTCAGGAAAACGGAAATAGCGCGACATGGTCTCCATGATGCGGGAATTTCCGCCCGTGTTCTTCTGGTGATGCTCAAAGTCCGGCGCGGTGGGATTCATCTGGTCCGACGCGGCGAAGGTTTGGGCCACATCCAGCGAAGAGAACGACTGAAACCCGAACTCGGAACAGAAACGGGGCTTAACGCTATAGAACGCGGTAAAATTCTTATTCTCGTGCCACACCGACCAGTAATGCATGTCGCCGCGGTTGTCGTCATGCCACCCGTCGCTAAAATCACCCGGTCCCGCGCACGGCGAGGAAGGCCAGAAGGTGCGCGAAGGGTCGTATTTTGCGACAGACTCGCCGAGCACGCGACTGAGGCGATCATAATTCAAGAGATAAAGGTCGCGGTTTTTGCGGCTCGGCTCGAACCAGGTGAGCGCGCCGATGCATTCGTTATCGCCGCACCACAGAGCGATACAGGCGTAGTCGCGCAAACGGCGAAGCTGATGCGCCAGTTCGGCCTCGACCTCGCCAAGGAAGGCACGGTCGGAAGGATACAGCGCGCAGGAAAACATGAAGTCATGCCACACCATCAAGCCCATTTCATCACACGTCTGATAAAAGACATCTTCCTCAAACTGGCCACCGCCCCACAGACGGATCATGTTCATATTGGCGTCCCGGGCGGAACCGAGAAGATCGCGATAACGATCGGAAGTCTGACGTGCGGTCATGGCATCGCAGGGTATCCAGTCCGCACCCTTACAATAAAGGTCGATGCCGTTGACGCGAAACGTCATGCTCATGCCGGGTTTACTCGAGGTATCGCCGGCGTCGGGTTTATTGACGACCTCTATCGTACGCAAACCGAGCTTACGCGAGAATGAGCCATCGCCGACTGTCACATCGAGATCATAGAGCGCCTGCTCTCCGGCGCCGTTCGGCCACCAGAGACGGGGCTTGTCAATGACCATCGCGGGACAGACGATGCGGTTCTTGCCGGGCGACAGTTTTACCGGCACCTGAGTCTTGGCATCGCCCAGCGTCACCGACAGTGTCGTATCGCCACCGGCAGGCGAGGTTACTTCTGCGGTCACGGTCACGTCACACCGGCCAGACTGATGGGTCTGATCGCAATAGACGTAATCGATGCGCGCGACATCGGAACCGATGAGTTCGGTCTTGCCGGCGAAACCTGAGACCATCAATGCGATACCCCAGTCCCACCCGCCATTGCATGCGGGCTTTCTGATAAGGTTGATATTCCGGTACATGCTGTTGTCCACGATCGGCAGGGGGAAGGGCTGCTTACGGGCGGCCTCATCGGAAATCTTGACAGCGCTCTTGAACCAGCCCGTGATCGTATTCCGTCCGGGTTTCAGGAAGTTCTTGATCTCGAAATCATAGCGGCGGAAACGGTTGCCCGTCTCGCCAACCTTCTGACCGTTGATACTGATGTCGCAGAAGGTATCGACATGTTCGAGGCGCAGGCAGACCGACTCTTTCGCCAACAGCTCGGCGGGGACGTCGAACGTACGTTCGACGATCCAGTCCTTCTGGCCCACCCACTGCACATCCATCTCGTTGCGTCCGAAATAGGGATCCGGGATAAGCCCCGCCGCCAGCAGCGCGCTATGCACATCGCCCGGAATCCGCATCGGGATCGCGGGTTGATCGCCATCGGACTGCCGCACCGACCACGTGCCCGCAAGATTCAGCACCTTCGATTGCCCCATCTCCGCAGACGCGTATTCCGCCACGCCCATACAGATCACCGCAAAAGCTAAAAAACGCAGACAGCTCTTCATCCCGCCCCCTTTTAAACAGTGGCCCTGCCACCACGACGGTGCAGGGCCATTCAACAATCCGAATACCAAATGAACCAAATGTTATTTGCCGGGCCCCAGTACGCACTTGAAATCGGCTTCCGCAGCCAATTCGTCGCCCACAAAGGCCTTCCCATGCTGGATAGCCATACGGGAACTGACTCGGATATTCTCGATTTCCATGCGCAACTTGTCGTTCGGACGAACCTGACGGCGAAACTTCGCATTATCGACGCCGACCAACAAGAACAAACCGTTCCGAACCAAACCCGACGCCACCAAACCCGCACCGCCACACTGGGCCATGGTCTCGATCAGAATCACGCCGGGAACAACCGGATATTCGGGGAAATGGCCTTTGAAGAACCACATGTCCTCCGTGTAGGTCATTTCGCCGACATACCGTTTCTGATCCGAGTAGACCAGCTTATCGAGAAACAGAAACGGCTTACGGTGCGGAAGCAAATCCTCGGCCGGTCCATCATACCCCGTACCATCCGCAACCATTTGCTTGGGTTCAACCTTCACTTCTTCATCACTCATTTCGTCACACCTTTTTACAGTCACGCGTGCGCATCCTTGCACACGCGTGACAAAACGAACTACACAGCCTTGATCGCCACAACACCATTATGTCCGCCGAAACCGAGCGAAGTCGAGATCGCCGCCCGAATCTTCCCTTCCACGCCTTTGTTCGGCACAATGTCCAGATCGCAAGCAGGGTCGGGCGTCTCGTAGTTAATGGTCGGAGGATAGAAGCCGTCGCGGATCGCCAGCGTGCAGATCACCGCCTCGATCGCGCCTGCGGCACCCAGCAAATGGCCGGTCATGCTCTTTGTGGAAGACATCTTAAGCTTAGAGGCGTGATCGCCGAAAACCGCCTTGACCGCCTTGGTCTCCATCGCATCGTTGAGGAGAGTCGAGGTGCCGTGCGCATTGACGTAATCGACATCCTGAGGCACAAGACCGGCATCCTTTAAAGCGCCCGAGATGGCACGAATGGCCCCCGAAGCCTCAGGATCAGGCGCGGTCAGATGATACGCGTCGGCAGAAGCTCCGTAGCCTGCGAGCTCCGCATACACGCGTGCGTTACGCGCCTTGGCATGCGCCTCGGACTCAAGGATCAGGATTGCCGCACCTTCGGCCATAATGAACCCGTCACGCCCCGCATCGAACGGGCGGCAGGCCTTCTCGGGCGTATCGTTATTCTTGGTGCTCAACGCCTTCATGGAACAGAACCCGCCCACGCAGTATTCGGTCACGGTTGCCTCGGTACCGCCTGCGACCACGACATCCGCACGTCCCGCGCGGATCATGTCCAAAGCGACGCCGAGCGCATCGGTGCTCGACGCGCAAGCGGTGACGATGGTATGAGCCGCGCCTTTGGCGTTTAGAGTGATCGAGACGTTACCGGCCGCTTCATTGGCAATCAGCTTGGGAATCAGCATCGGAGAGAGCCGCCCGGGGCCACGGTCAAAGAGCGTATGATAACCTTCCTCATCCACCTCTTTGCCACCGATACCGTTACCGATCATCACCCCCACACGCTCAGGATCGGCGCCGCCATCGGCAAGTCCCGAATCCTGCCACGCCTGCTTTGCGGCCGCAACCGCGTATTGGGTAAAGAGGCCCATGCGCCTCGCCTCTTTCGGCTCCATATATTTCGAGGGATCGAAATTCTTGATTTCGCCAGAGACTTTTGCATCTACGCGCGAAGGATCGAACTTGGCGATGCGCCCGATACCGCTCACGCCGTTACGGATATTCGCCCACATCTCGTCGACCGTGTTACCGACCGGTGAAATCACGCCCAAACCTGTGATAAAGACCTTTATTTTCTCGCTCATACGATGTTTCCTTCTCCTTTTCGTTCTGATTGTTCTGCGAATGTTCTACAGGGATCACGGCCGTACAGGGTTTGCCATCCGGCCCCGCCATCTCATCAAAATGCCACCATAGGTCAACCCCGCGCCAAAGCCGACCATCGCGATCAAATCGTCATTTTTGATCTCGCCCGAACGGATCGCGACATCCAATGCGACCGGAATCGAAGCGGCCGAGGTATTTCCGGTCGTCTCCATGTTCAGATAAAATTTCTCCAGAGGCACCGCCATACGTCGCGCCACAGCTTCGACAATACGCGCGTTGGCCTGATGCGGAATCACATAGGCCACATCATTAAAGGTGTAACCCGAACGCTTCAGTAGACCGCACAAAATCTCATCGAAAACTTTGACCGCGAAATTAAACACCGCTCGCCCCTTCATCTGCAGGGTATGCTGCATCCATGGTCCTGTAGCGAGGTCGCGCGTGCCCCCCTCGCGATAAATCAATTGAGCCCCGGAGCCGTCAGCCTTGAGAATCGAATGCCAAATGCCGCCCGGCACGTCGTTCGCCTCCAGCACGACCGCACCCGCCGCATCGCCGAACAGGATGCAGGAATTCCGATCCGTCCAATCCACGATCCGCGACATCATATCGGCACCGATCACCAATGTCGGGCAGGGATTGACCTGCATCATGCCGCGAGCCACTTCCAAGGCATAAATAAAACCCGTACAGGCCGCCTGCAGATCCAACGCCGCCGCATTCTTCGCACCAATCGCCTCCTGCACCAGACAAGCCGTCGAGGGAAACGCATGATAGTCGGAGGTCGACGTGGCAACAATGATCAAACCGATCTGATCGGGCGTCAATCCCGCTGACGCCAACGCCGCGCGCGCGGCCTGCACGGCCATCGCCGACGTGCTATCCGTTTCTGATCCGATGTGACGACTGCGAATCCCGGTATGAGAAAAAATCCATTCGTCCGTTGTGTCTAATTTTGTCGCCAGCTCCGCATTGGTTACAACGCGTTCCGGCAAATACGAACCAGTTCCTGTAATATGAACAAACATGCGAAACCCTTTCGGTCGAAAAGATCGCGTCCATGATGACATTTTTTGCAATTTTGTCAACATGAAACACCGACCTCTTTTTTTTAAATGTACCTTTTTTA
>CAZTDL010000077.1:0-10871 GCA_964612775.1 uncultured Lentisphaeraceae bacterium | reverse complement strand
CCCGCCTGCCGCTCAAAGAAGTCGTAGACCGCATAGAGCGTGCTGCGTCCGTTGCCGCCCGCGAGGAAGAGAAAATGCCGTCCGTTCTTTTCCGCCGATGTGATCCGGTAGGCGTCCGTATCCGCGCCGACCCCGAGAGGCCGTATGATCTTTTGTTCGACGGCCTCCCGGCAGAACCGGTTGACGGCATCGGAGCCGATGACGACCAGATTCGCCGCCGTACCCGGTTCCGTTGCGATCTCCAGTTGCCGCCCCGTCGCCTCGCCGTAGTATTTCTGAAATTCCTCGGCGGCGATCGCATAAGCCGGCAGCGCGGACGCCGGCTTGAGGATTTTCCATTCGGCGGCCTGGGCCGCGACTGCGGCACCCATTCCGCCGAAAACACCCAGAACGACAAGAACGCGTTTTTTCATATTCATAGTAATACCAGAACTCAACAACGCCGGCGTTTGATTTTGGATGAGGGCCTTTTTCAAACACGGTTTCCTGTTTGCCGTCGCCGTTCACAACAGAGTCAGGATCTGACGAAAAGATTGAAGCACGGGCGATTTATGTGCCGGTGCTGGAATTACGGGCCTGACGCTGCCTTCGACGGCGATGTCGAATGATCGCGGGACTCCGTTATTCCGCATATGGGGATGCGGCTGATCGAAAAACGCTGTTTTGCGACCGGTATTGCAGCATGGAACAACCGAAACGGCGTTTGAAGATGCGTCGAAGGTGGACGTCGGTCCGATAGCCGCAACGGGTACAGACTTCCGTGAGCGGCAATTCGGTCTCTTGCAGAAGCCGTTCGACGCGCTCCAGCCGAACATTTTGAATCTCATCAAGCAGCGAATGGCCAAGAGCCTTGCGGAAATGCGTTTCCGCAAGGCGGCGCGAAACGTTCAGGTGTTTGACGATGTCTGGCACGCCGATACCGATGCCCGCGTTGATGCGGATGAACTCGCGGGCCCGTTGGACGAGAGGATCGGTAATCAGGGCGCTTCTTTGGGTGGAATCGCGTGTCGCGATTTTCCTGACGCCGTACCGGAAGATTTCGCGCCTGCGGGTTTCCCTGCGCATCAAACGGTCCAACATCTGCGCCGCCATAAAACCGCAGGTTTCCGTATCCCGGTGTATGCTGGAGAGGGGGGGGGATTGAGCCGGCGCAAAGCAGTTCATCGTTGTCGATGCCCAATACCGCTACATCCTGCGGGACGAGGATTCCCGCCTCGGTGCACAGGTCAATTACTTGGCGAGCCCGCGTATCCATGGCGGCCAGAAGGGCCACCGGTTTGGGAAGTTCTTTTAACCATGCCGTCAGCTGCGCCTCATCAAACGGTCCATCCGCGCCTGCCGCTGAGATGGGGTAAAGATGGCCGATTTTTCCGGCTTCATGAACACGGCGCATAAAACTTTGACCGCGTAGAATCGACCAGTTGCGGTTGAGAGACGCTCCGACATACGCGAAATGACGGTACCCGCGCTCCAAGAAGTAATCGGCACCAGCTTCACCGACGCTGTCGGAAGCATCCAATGTATAGGAAAGTTTTGAAAACGGCGATCCCGGTTTCAACGCGTCGTCCAAGGGATCGATCAACACGGTGGGTATACGTGTCCGTTTCAAAATCTCTGCCAGATCGAACATCATCTGTCCCGCGATGATGCCGTCATACCCTTTCCAGTCCGTGGCGATGGTCGGTTTGTCTTCGCCCGAACGTCCATGAACCAGATGTATGTGCCAAGGTCCGTATAAATGGGCATAGTTAACAATGCCGCGGAGCTTATCCCGTCCGGGTTGAACGCACGTTTCCTGAATCACCATTACGCATGGAATCCGTTTGAGGGTTTTAGGCATACTCGAGTGATAACAGTCGGCTGCTCATCCTGTAAATGGGTTGCGCAAAAAGTTCGGTCGTTTTTGCGCATTATATGGTGTTGCTTCAGTTGACCTCTGCGTGATACGATGTTCGCGAATGAAGTTGTAATCCTTTGGAGGTCGAATGATGAGAAACTTTACACGGCGGTTTTTAGGATGGATCTGTTTGTGCTTGGCAACCATGGCGAGCCAAGGGGGGGTCAAGGTCGAGGAAACGGCGGTGACGATTCCGACGTATGCGCCGGGAGGGTATGACAAAACGCCGGTATTCTACACCGGCCGCGTTTACCAGGGCGCGCAGGGGCGCGTGTATCCGTATCCGATGCAGGACGTGCTGCATGATGTGAAGAAGGATGAGACCTACAAGTATCTCACCCTCGAGAACGATTGGCTGCAGATGGGCCTCCTGCCTGAGCACGGCGGCCATTTGCTGAACTTCACGGATAAGCAGACCGGGTTCGAGACCTTCTACCGGCAGCACGTCATTAAGCCCGCGCTGATCGGCATGCTCGGCGCCTGGACTTCCGGCGGTGTGGAATGGAACTTTCCGCACCACCACCGCGCGACGACCGCGATGCCGATCGACTGGAAGTTCGAGTCCGACAAGGACGGCTCCAAGACGATCTGGATCGGCGAGACCGAACTCCGCCGCCGTCTCAAATGGTCGATCGGTCTCTCACTGCTGCCGGACCGTGCCGTCCTGCAGGCCGAGAACATCTTCATGAACCGGGGCCCCTATATCGAGTCCATGCTCTACTGGGCCAATGTTTCCGTCCACTGCGGCGACGACTATCAGGTTCTCTTCCCGCCGTCCTGCCACCTCGGCTTCGACCACCACAAGAACTTCTGGACCTCCTTTCCGATCGGACCGAAGAGGGTGGACCATTCGTGGATTCCGTCCCAGCGGTCCAAGTACGCCGATGATGTGGATGGCATGATCGACCTTTCCTGGTGGAAGAACTTCACCGCCGAATCGCGTTCCATTTTCGCGATGGATCCGGAGAACGACTGGATCGCCGGTTACGACCACAAGAAGAACGCCGGCACGGCGCATGTTTCCAACCGACATATCACGGTTGGAAAGAAGTTCTTTCTTTGGGGGAATTTTCCCAAGGCGCACGTATGGGACACCGTGCTCACGGACACGGACGGTCCGTACCTCGAACTCATGGTGGGATGCTGGAGCGACAACCAACCGGACTACAGTTGGATCGACCCCTATGAAACACGTATGGTTAAGCAGTACTGGTTTCCGGTGAAGGGGATCGGCGGCGTGAAGAACGTGACGATCGACGGCGCGGTGAACCTCGAACGGCGGGAGAAGAAGGACGAAGTTCTGCTCGGATTCCATTCCACGCGTGTCCTGAGGGGCTGTACCGTGGAACTGCTCGAAAACGGCAACCCTGTTTTTACGGAAAAGAAAGTCGCGATCGGTCCGAATGCGCCGTGGTGCAAGACGGTCAAGGTGTCCGCAGACGTCAAGGATCAGGCGCTGACCGGCCGCCTGCTTGACAAGGACGGCAAGGTTATCCTTGCCTACACGCCCGTTCCGGAAGACCCGCACGACCCGCTGCCGCCCAAGGTGGCGAACCCGAAGCCGCCGGCGGACTACACGAGCGCCGAGGAACTCTATCTGACGGGGCTGCGTCTTGACCAGTTCCACAACGGCCTCATCGACCCCGTGCCGTATTACGAACAGGCGCTCAAACTGGATCCCTCCTATTCGGCGGCGAATGTCGCCTTGGGTATCCGCCTCGCGAAGAACGGCGAATACGCGAAGGCCGAAAAGCGCCTGCGCGCCGCCGCGGCCCGCGTCACCCGGAATTACACCCGCGCCAAAGACGCCGAACCCGAATACATGCTGGCGCTTGTCCTCGAGGAGCAGGCTCGCCTCGCGTCAGACCCGGCCGAGGCGGCCGCCAAGCTGAAGGAGGCTGAAGACCTGTTCTGGCGCGTCACATGGCGTGCGACGCTCGCCCGTCCGGCGTACGTCGAACTCGCCCGTCTCGCTTGTTTGAAGGACGATTGGAGCGAGGCCCTCGCCCGCGCGGACGATGCGCTTGACCGCGACGCGAAATCGGCCAAGCTATATGTCCTCAAAGCATACATTCTCCGTAAACTCGGGCATCTGCAGCCCGCGTCTGAGGCTCTTCGTGCGGCGGAAGCCTGTGACGCGCTCGATTCCTGGGGCGTCGCCGAGCAGGCGTTCCTCAAGAACGGCGGCAAGGATGCCGTGATGAACGCGGGACGCAACCGCGGCCTCAAGGCGCAGCAACTGCTCGAAACCGTGTGCGACTATTGGGGGATCGGCGCGTGGGACGAAGTGGCCGAGCTCTGCAGGCAGGCGGACGCCCTTGCCGCGAACGAAAAGCCTTACGCGACGGAGGGCGAGGTTCTGCTGAAGGATACCGTGGCCGCGTGCGCTTCGTACAAGTGTCCGCTTTTCGCCTACTTCGCCGGTTATGCCGCCGCGATGATGGGTGACACGGACGGAGCGAGAAAACGTTACGCGGCGGCCGCCGCGCAGTCCACAGACTATTGTTTCCCTAACCGCCACGAGGAGTACGCGGTGCTGAAACACGCCGCGGCGCTCACTCCCGAGCTCGCCAACACGTGGTATTACCTCGGCGACGCGGAGTGGAACTGGGATCTCAAGGAGGAGGCGCTCGCCAGCTGGAAGCAGGCTGTGGCGCTGAATCCGAAGCATGCCCTCGCGCTCCGCAATATCGGCTTCGGCCTTGCGCATTCCGGCACGTATTTCACGAACACGGGCGTGCCGTCGGGCGTGCCTTCGCGCGAGGCGTACGATATCTATACGCGCGCCCTTGCCGCGGATCCCGGCAACTTCCGCGCCCTTGAGGAGATGGACAAGCTCGCCGAGAAACTCGGCGTCGGCACGGCGGAACGACTCGCCGCGATGAAAACCTACCGCGCGACGGCGGAAAAGTATGACGCGTGCATGCTGCGTATGGTGTACCTCTTCAATGAGGCGGGGAATTACGACGAGTCGCTGAAGATCCTGACCTCTCGCCGTTTCCACGTGCGGGAGGGTGGCGAAGGACTTCTCGCTCCGTTCGTGGACGCGCTGTTGTTGCGCGGTCTGAACGAGATGGCTGCGAAGGATTTCGTCGCCGCGCAAAAAGATTTTGAGACGGCCCTCACGTATCCCGAAAACCTGCAGGCTGGACGTCCGGGTGATGCCGGTATGGAGCCCAAGGTGCGTTACTACCTGGCGCAGTGTCGCAAGGCGCAGGGCGATACCGCCGGTTGCAAGGCCGAACTCGCGAACGCGCTCAAGGGCTGGGTGACGCCGGGCGAAATGAATTACTATCGGTTCCTCGCGCTCACCGAGCTTGGGAAGACAGGCGAGATCGCCGCGCAGCTTGCGGAGCTCAAGAAGGGGATCGACGCTTACGCCAAGTTCGGCGGAGAGAACACGCCCGCCGAACGCGTCGGATACCGGAAAATCCAGGCTCTCTATCTGCGCGGCTTGGCCGCGTTAGCGGAGGGGAATCCCGCCGACGCCAAGGAGTTGTTCGGTCGGGCACTCAAAGAGCGCCCGTCGATGATTTGGGCAAAGCATTTCTCTGAACGATAGAGGGTAACGAGGAGACAGCGATGAAGCGCGTACGCAAACTGTTTTTTGCGGTTTTGATTGTGATGGCATCGACATTGGTGGTGAATGCCACGACAAACGTTTATTGGAAAACATGGCTGGTGCTTCCGTCTGTATATGACTTCAATACCGCGGCGAACTGGCAGTATGTCAACTGGTCAGGAGACGCCACAACGTTTGGCGCAAACGAAATCGCAAATTTTCCGTTTTGGTACAACAGTGATCAGTGGACTCGCGATTGGCGACTTCATTTTTCTGAAAACATCACGAACTATTCCGCACAGTTGAAGGCTCCAACCGTCGGTCACGCGGCGACGTTTGACCTCGACGGCCGGACGTGGTCGTTAACTGGGCTCTTTCAATCTGTACTCGGGAAGAAGCGGCCAAATTGTTTTGACGAACGGCGCTTTGGACGTTGGAGGGAATATAACGCTGTCCGCGACCTCCGATCTCAGTGGCCTGAAAACGAACGCGGTTCTGATTGCCCACGATATGCAGATCAGAGGCGGAACGATGAATATCGACGGGATACACGTCGAATGCAAGGGTGGCGGTCTGACGATAACCAATGGCCTTGCCGTTGGTAACCAGGCCGCTTCTGGGGGCATGTGCGAGTCATCGCTGGCGTTTGATCGGGCGGCTCAATGTGTGGTCGGAGGGGGAGGGTGTTTTGTCGGAAGCGGTGTTAACACGACTGGCGCGCTTGAGAATGTGGATGGAAATGTGGTCGTGAGTAATCAGTTGCTGATCGGCGCATCTGGGGTCGGTACCCTGACGTTGCGGGGCGGAACATTCACAAACACGAGCGGTTCCGCTTGGCATTATATCGGACAAGGGGCGACGGCTGTCGGTATTCTGAATGTGCTGGGCGGCACGAATCTCCTCGCCGCGACAAGCGCCAGCGCGGTGCTCGCGGGCCGTTTGGGGCACGGGTATATTTTCGGTAGCGGAGGTCTGACCACGATCAAATCCACGCTCTATTTGGCGTATTTCGACGGAAGCGAGGCTGAGATGACGCTGTCGGGCGGACGGTGGGATATCACGGGCGCACTGATGAACGGCAGAAACGGGAGAGCGCGTTTCACTTGTTCCGGCGGCGTGCTGAATGTGGGGGGCAGTCTGTATATGGGGGTCGGGACAAACGGCGTCAGCGAGGCCGATATCACGGGCGGGACCGTGACGTGCGGCGGCGACATTCCCATGGGATTTGAAATCGGGGCGACCGCCGCGCTTCGTCTGTCGGGCGGCGGCGTGTTGACGTGCGGCAGAATCTACAAGGTGAAAAATGATGCAACCGTTCAGACGGAGCTGACGTTCGATGGCGGAATGCTGCAGGCGCAGACCTCGGGGACGTTGATTGATGCCGTGGATTCGGTGTGTCTGGGCACCAGCGGACTCGTGGTGAATTCGATGGGCAAAAACGTGTCCATCGCCTCGGCATTGCGGAACGTCTCCGGGCAGGCCGGAAGTTTAACCAAATTGGGAGCGGGGACGTTGACTTTGTCGGCGGATCGTACGGCGACGGGCCCCGTGTCGGTTGAGACGGGAACGCTTGTGGCCGGCAACGGTTTGACCGTCGCCGAGGGCGTTTCACGCGTGAACGGGACACTGACCTTAACGGCGGGGGCGCTGCCGATCGCTTCGGGCGCCGTACTCGCCGGGACGGGGACGGTTTCCAGCGTGGCGATGGCCGACGGCGCGGTGTTCCAACGTGCGAAGTCGGATGGCGCGACAACGCCGCTGCAGGCGGACAGTTTTTCGTCGGCGGGGCCTTTCACCATTGCACTGACCGGCTATGCGCTGGACGATCTAAAAACCGCGCTCCCTCTGATCCGTACAGTTTCTCCGCTCGATGTTTCTTCGGTCGCTGTGACCATGGATGGGGTGGTGCTTCCTCGCGTCTGCGCAATGACAAGGACCGATCAAAACAAGAATCTTCTGGCGGTCGGATATCTCTCCGGCACGCTGATCTCAGTCCTTTAACGATACACCGAAAAAAGGGGGAAAAGGAAAAACGCAATAGGGAAGTTATGCGTCGGCGTTTGCTTGGCGCTGACGGCGTGTGCGCCGTTGAGGGGATGGCGGACGGCCGAAGCGCGACGGACCGAGGACGGCCGCTGGGTGTTCGAGAACGCCGCGCTGCGCGTGTGCGTGGACGGCACGAACGCGGCGTGGACGGTGACCGATAAAAACGGTGCGGCCGCGTCTGGCGTCAGGCGGTGTCCGGCGACGCCGTCCGCTCCGTGCGGGCGTTGCCGCCTCCGCAGCTCGGAATCGAGGCGGAGGTCGCGTGCGCCCAAGGAAAACAGGTGCCGCTTCCGCTGACGTTGCGCCTCAGTCTGGCACCCGATGCGTCGGACGTGGCGTGCGAGCTTTCGGGGTGACCCCGGACTGAAATTCGGCGAACTGACGTTCCCTGCACCATTCGTGTTGGACGATCCAGAGGGAGTGCTCGTCATTCCCCAGAACGCCGGACTTCTGTTCCGCGTGGACGAACTGGAGTGGGACGGAAAAACGCTCGGCGGCTTTATGTCCATGCCATGGTTCGGCGAAACGGATCTGGCGTCGGGGCAAGGATACATCTGCATTTTCGCGACACCGGACGATGTGATGTACAAGGGACGGAAAGTGCGGGGTGCGGAACGGGACGTGCTGTCCGCGCAGCCCTGCTTCCAGCCGCAAAAAGGAACGTTCGGATATACGCGGCGCCTGCTGTACCATTTCGCCGACCGGGGCGGCCATGTCGCACTGGCCAAACGCTACCGCGCTTACGCGAAAACGCGCGGACTGGTGAAAACGCTGGAGGAAAAACGCAGGGAACGGCCCTCGATCGACCGGCTGGTGGGGGCGGTCAACATCTACTGCGACCATTTTCAGAACGTTGAGGAACTGAGAAAACTCGGTATCGAACGGGCTATGGTGTCGGGCTTTTCAAAGGACAATGTACGGAAGATCAATGACCTGGGCTACCTGTCGTCGCACTACGACATCTATACCGATCTGTACGAATCGGGAACGCCGCCGGGCAAGTGGGAACGCTGCGAGGGTTTTGACTTTCCCCGGGATGTGATCAAAAAAACCGACGGATCGAATCAAATCGGCTGGTGTCCTTTTACCGACAAAAAAACGGGGATAAAGTATCCCAGCTATGTGATCTGCTGGACCTGCGGGTTGCGCACGCTGAAAGAGAAAATGCCGAAACGGTTGGCCGAATCGCCGTTTTCGGCGTATTTTCTCGACTGTGTGACGGCCACCGGTCTTTACGAGTGCTACGACCCGGCGCATCCGCTCACAAGAACGACGGACCGCGAGGCGCGCGTCGGTCAGTTGGACTATCTGACGCGCGGGCTCGGGCTCGTCGCGGGTTCCGAGCAAGGTCGCGACTGGGCCGTCCCTGTGGCTGACTATTTCGAAGGCGTGATGAGCACGACCGCCTTCTTCGCGAATCCGAAAGAGATCCATGCGATGCCGTTCGAGACGCTGTCGTCCGATCCGAGTTTCTCCCGCTCGAGGAGTACGGATTCAATCCCTGGCGCCGGGTGCCGCTGTTCCAACTGGTGTACGGCGACTGCTGCGAGACGACGTGGCGCTGGGGCGACAACAGTCATCGAATGCCATATCTCTGGTGGAAGAAGGATTTGCTGGCGATGGTTCACGCGGCGATGCCGACCTGGGTGCTGTGGAAGCCGCAGCAGGAGCTGTTTAAAAACGAGACGGCGCGGTTCAAAACGTGTTATGACAATGTGTGCCGCTGGAGGCGCGCGGTCGGCTACTCGGAAATGGTCGACCACGAGCGGCTTACGAAAGACGGGCTGGTGCAGCGCAGCACGTTTGCGAACGGAGCGGCGGTGACGGTTATTTTTTCGGACGAGCAGCGGCCGGTGAAGGACGGTGTCGCATTGCCTCCGCACTCCTACCGGATTGTGGGAGCGGCGGCAAAACGGGCCGGGCTTGCCGTGGGTGTGCCGGTGTGTGTGAACTAATCGATAGCCTTGGCGTGACCCCGTGCCGAGGGAAGAGCGAACGGCGAAATGAGCGGTGACGATGTCGCAGGAACGCCCAACGTCGAACGTCCAACGCTGAACTTCGAAGGTAGAAACATAAGGAGATCTGACATGAGAACGCTAATGGCAATGGCGGTACTGGCGATGTTGAACGTGGCGGTGGGCGCAGAGACGCCGGTCTGTCCCATGGGCGAGGGCTGGGCGTTCTCTCCCGAGTTCAGCGACGAGTTCAACGGCATCAAGCTGGACGATGCCAAGTGGTGGGATTTCAACCCCGAGTGGTACGGACGCAAGCCGGGATTTTTTGCACGCGAGAACGTGACGGTGAAGGACGGCTGCCTTCAGCTTTCGGCTCGGGTTCAGAAATCGGAAGAGGTTACGGTCGAGAACCGCGTGCGCGGTTACGACAAGTTCACAACCTCCACGGTGAAAAGCAAAAAACGGATCACCTACGGATACTTCGAGGCACGGTGCAAGTCGATGAAAGCCGGCGTGTGTAACGCCTTCTGGCTGTACGACCCGCTGAATCCGCCCGCCAAGTATCGCGAGGGCAGTTTCTCCGAAGAGATCGACATTTTTGAGGTGTTCGGCAAGCCTGCGAAGGCGGAGTACGACCGCGTGTACTGCACGACCGTACACCGTTTTTATACGCCATACGTCGAATCGATCGCTAATGCCAAGCAGACGCCGCTGCCCAAAAAGGCCGCGAAGCAGAAGGTGCCGTTCGATTTCTGGGCGGATTTCCACGTGTACGGGTTCCTATGGACGCCTGCGGAAATGAAGTGGTACGTGGACGGCAACGAGATTTTCGCGCGCGACAATGACTATTACAGCACGGCGCTGTACATCATGTTTGATTGCGAAATCATGAAAGACTGGGTGGGACTCCCCGATCCTGCCGATCTGCCCGCGACCTTCGAGATCGATTACCTGCGCGTGTGGCGGCAGAAGGATATGCCGTATCCTGCGGCCAAAGGCTTCTAAACGAGAATTGGTTTAATAATTGAGAAAGGGAAGGGACTCCATTATGAATTATGTGCAACAAAATGTGATCGCCATGCTTGTAGGTCTGTCAGGAGCGGTAATGGCTGAAGTTGAAACCGTCTCCACACCTGCACCGGATCTGACATCCCGTATTGTGACGCCGGCGGCGGGGGCTGCGCCGCGCTTCAACGGCGCGGCGGTGTTCGGCGTGCGGACGGGAAGTCCGATTCTGTATACGGTGGCTGTTTCCGGAAAACGCCCCATGACGTTTTCGGCGGTAGGCTTGCCGGACGGCGCGACGTTCGACGCGGCGAAAGGACTGATCGGCGGAACGGTTGCGAAGGCGGGCACGTATGCCGTCACGCTGCGCGCGGAGAATGCGGCGGGCAAGGCGGCGCGCGTGTTG
>CAZTDL010000076.1:6079-11007 GCA_964612775.1 uncultured Lentisphaeraceae bacterium | reverse complement strand
CAACGGCGCCTTTATTCCAAGTATGCTTGCCATGAACTCAGTTTCTTTCTTTATCTTCCCGCGACGCTGCTGATTACGCCTGAACGTGCGGAGGTGTTGAAGAAAAACGTGCTCGTTGGCGGACGTACCGTTGTGTGGTGCTACGCGCCCGGTATTTGCGACGGCAAGACGCTCGACCCCGCGCGGGTGAAGCAATGGACGGGGTGCGAGTATAAAACGCCAGGTCCGGCCTCCGTCGCGATGAACGGGTGGACGTCCGTTTACGCATATGAGTACAAAACGATGACGTCGGAGGTTCTCAAAGGGATTATGCGGAAAGCGGGCGTCCATCTCTATACCGACGGCTCCGAACCCGTGTATGCGAACCGACGGCTGCTGGCGATCCACACGAAGGAGGGCGGCGAGAAGAAAATTGCGTTGCAAAAGGATTGTACGGCGGTGAAAGATGTTTATGCGGGCAAGACGATCCCGGTCTCGAACCGGATGTTCATGTACAACTTCAAATCCCCCGATACGGCGCTTTTCGAGTTGTTGCCGTAACGGGAGGTATAGAAAAGCGGGTGTTATGGGCACTTGCCCATGCAGACTTTTAGGAACAGACTCAGCGCTGTTAAATCCGAGACCGTTTCGATGTTTTAAAACAAGGAGAAAGCGATGAAAAAGATGCGGGGAAAGTTGGTGTTGATGGCGGCGGTATGGGGAACGGTTGTCTTAGGCGAACCCTCGCCGTCCCAAATTCGGGGGGCGGTTGGGACGTTGACGGTGGATGCGAAGGGGGTGAGCCTTGCACCTGCCGTCGCGGGATGTCCGTCGAGTGTGGCTACGGGCGAAGCTTGGTGGTCGGTGATGTTGGAGCCCGCGCCGGGAAGAGTCGGCGATAATGTGGTGCTGGACAGCGCGGGACAGGCCGTACCGCGTATCAAGCAGACGCGGGACGGCGTGAAGCTTATTTATGAAGGCCCGCTGTCCGATGGAAGGAAACGTTACGATATCTCGCTCGAACTGACGGCGCGGACGAAGAATGGCGCTTTCGAATTCGGCGGCGAGATTCGCAACACGACCAGAGAGTGGGTCGTCAAACTTTTCACGGGCCCGGTTTTCAGCGGTATTAAGGCGGATTTATCCCAAACGCCGCTGCTCATGCCATACGGTCTCGGTTATCGGTTTTGTTGCGAACCGCAGCAGAGGAAGAAGAAAGAGTGGAATTCGATCGGATGGAGCAAGACGGGAGACCTATTTGTTCTTTCCGCAACTTATCCGAGCCATTTGGGCACGATGCAGTGGTTCGCGTTTGCAGGCGAGACGGGCGGACTCTATTTCGGTAACCACGATCCGCGTTACGGAGCCAAGACGCTACGCGTCCGTTACGATCCGACACGCAAGGCCTTCGACGCAACGTTTCAGCATCGGATCTTCATTCATGCGGGCGAACGGGGCACGTTGCCTCCCACAGTGGTTTTGCCCTATGACGGCGATTGGCATGCGGCTGCTCGCACGTATCGCGCGTGGGCGGATTCGGTCGGCGGGAGGGTTGAGAAGCCCGTATGGGCGAAGACCGCCTCGGGGTGGCTGTTGGCGATTCTGAAGCAACAAAACGGCGAGATCATGTGGCCTTACACTTCGTTAGACAAGCTCTGTGATGTTGCCGACGCATACGGGTTGGATATGATCGGCCTTTTCGGCTGGGCCTATGGCGGGCACGATCATCTTTATCCCGATTACAATCCGTGTCCGTTGATGGGCGGCGAGAAAGCGTTGCGCGAAGGAATTAAAGTGGCGCATACCCGCGGCAAGAGGATCATTCTTTACGCGAATGGGCAGCTGGAGGAACGTGGTACGGCTTATTGGACGACGACGGGGCAGCACCTCGCGATAACGCGTAAGGACGGCGGTACGGAGCAGGAATTTTGGCATAAATACGCCAATACACCGGGATATCACTTCGATATCGGTTGCCATGCCACAAAGGGTTGGCGTGAGCGTATGATGGAGCTCGCTCTTCAGGCGAGTGATTTTGGCGCGGACGGCATTTTGTATGATCAGCTCGGTATGCGGGCTCCGACGGTGTGTTATGCCCCCGACCACGGACACCCGGTGCCATTCATGTCCTACGAGGCGGATCGCAAAGAGTTGTTGCGTCAGATTTCAGACAAAATGAAGAAGATCAATCCGGATTTCATTATCATGACCGAGGGTTTTCATGATGCGATCCTCGATTCGATCACCTGTTTTCACGGGTGTGTGCATGGCGTTTTTCAGAACTCGGCGCCGAATATCGCTCAACGGTTGACCGGTGGCGTTCAGGGAGACTCGCTCTATCCCGAAATGATGCGTTACGTTTATCCCGACGTGGAAAGCACGATCCGCTTTCCTTCGCCGCTGGTGGATCGTCCGATGGCGAACTACACGCTGGCGTATGGTCTGCGGTATGAGATAGAATCGCGCTACATGCCGGATCGGGATTATTTGCTGGAGGGACGTGTTCCGTCGGTTGAAGATTATGGCCTCGTGCTGTCGAAACCCTCTGTTGATTTGGTGCGGACACTGCCGAGGGAAAAGACGGCGGCGTATGCGCGCAGCGCGACGGAGTTTCAAAAAAAACACGCGGATCTGCTGATGGCTGGCCGGTTCACCGACACCGAAGGTTTCACGTTCAGCGGAGACAAGGCGGTCTTGGCCAAAGGATTCGAGAACGGTACACGGTTCGGCGTGTTGCTCTGGAATACGGGGGGGATGCCTGCTGCGGTCAACGCAAAGGTGCCGAATGCCGATTTTGTGTCGGCCGCTGAGCCCGGTAACGAGAATGCCGAAGCCTTTTGCGAGTTGGCCCCGCAATCGGTACGTTTGCTGGTGTGGCGGAAGCGGGCATCACTGACCCCGTCGAAATAGCGGATGATGTTGAGGCCGTAAAACTGCGGGTCTCACGTGCCGATCAGGATTTACGACATCGCGATGTTTGTTTGAAAGGGGGCGTTTCGGCGTGTCGAACACGATGACGATCCGCAGCGCTGGCTTGGGAATGGAGCCGGTCGTTTTGGACAAAGGCGTTCAGTGCGGCGCGGGCAGCGTAGCTATCGGCGACGTTTTGGGGGCAACAGGCGAACTCATCAACGTGAACGCCCAACTTCAGCAAAGCGGCGCCGGCACATTTGTGAGCGGAGGAGGAGGAGGATATGGCGCCATGACGCTTGCGGGCGGTTCGAATACGTTTTTTTGAGCGGGACAAGGCGGATGGCGCGTTGATGATAATTACGGCGGGCGACCGAATAGCCGAGAACCTGTTGTCGGTCATTCTCAGCGGGGACGCGTTAACGGATCTATACGCAGGAAGACCCTTTATCAGGTCCTCGACTGCGTTTGCCGATCTTGATAAGGTGAATGTTGTGATGACCGGCCAACGTAATGTTTCTTTACATGCCAAATATGTCGAAGTGGGCGGCCAACGGGTGTTGAGGGTCTCTTATTGTCAGGGAACGATGATTTCGCTCCGCTAAGAGGACGGCGGAGCGGACATGATAGGGGGGGGACGAGATGAAAGTCGCAAATGTCCGCAGCAATAATTTGATGATGTGCGGCGCGCTCGGGGTCGGACTCGTTGCCGTTTCCGCAATGGGCATGATGAATCGACCTCGAAGTCAGGTGGTCACTTATCCGGCTCCGGCGGGCGAGGCTGTCATCGGTGATTATCGCGTCGAGGTCAATGGTAAACCGGTCGATATCTATGCCGCGAAAAGCCAATATTTCGACAAGAAATATTATTTTGCATCTTTTGATTTCAAGGGGCCGATCACCGTGCGGGTGACATCGACCCAGTCGTTAGAACGGGCGATTCTGCTGCCGGCTCGGTTCGGTATTAAACCGGTCGTTGAGAAGCCGAACAGCTTGATGTTTGAAACGCGCCAGCCGTTTCGGATTGCGATTGAACGCGATGGACGAAACAGTCCGCTTTTGCTTTTCGGTAATCCGGTGGAGTTGGACCCGCCGAAACCGGGCGATACGAACGTGGTGTATTTCGGACCCGGAATTCACAATCCGGTTAAAATCCCTCTGAAGGATAATCAAACCCTGTATTTGGCGGGCGGCGCGGTCGTGAAGGGTTTCGTTTCCGCGAAAGGTACGAACATCACGGTGAAAGGCCGCGGAATCCTCGACGGAAACGATTACCCGCATCTCAAAGGGCCAAGCGGGTATATGATGAACATGACTTCGTGCAACAATCTTGTTGTGCGCGATATTACTTTGCGTGGCGCTTGGACGTGGGCGCTTGTTCCGAACGGATGCGACGGCGTCCTGATCGATAACGTCAAGATTTGCGGCACCCGGGTTCTGAACGATGACGGTATCGATCTGGTCAACTCGCGTGATGTTAACGTCCGAAACTGTTTTATTCGGACACAGGACGATTGCATCGCGGTGAAAGGCCTGAATGGTTTTAACCGGAAGCCGTGTGAGAAGATGACGATTGAGACCTGCGAGTTTTGGACGGATGTGGCGAATATTTTCCGCGTCGGTTATGAGTGTGACACTGCGGTTATGCAGGATCTCACGGCACGGGATATCGATGTTCTTCACTATAGCATCCACTATCGGGCTCCGATGGAGTTCTGGTGCAACACCATTTTTTTTCTTCAGCCGAGCGATAATATGATCATCCGTCGCATACGGTTTGAGAATATAAGGATATTTTCAGACGGCAGTGATACGGTTCTGGCGCTGGTTAAGCCGATGGTCTGTGGCGCGGGCGGAAAGAAATATACGGAGGCGGGCAGTCTGGTGGATTGCGTGTTTAAAAATATCAGTGTGTCCGGAACGAAGGGCGTTTTCAGCGGTGGGATTTGCGTTGTCGGGCGCGACGATAAACATACGGTTGAGGATGTGGTGTTTGATGAAGTGACTCTTTTCGGGAAAGCGGTGTCCGATGAATCTCC
>CAZTDL010000076.1:0-6069 GCA_964612775.1 uncultured Lentisphaeraceae bacterium | reverse complement strand
AGGTGCCCATACGCGTAACATTCGGTTCGTCGTCCGGTGATTGCGTTTCGAGATGCGGCAGGGGAAAATTCGCAAAAACGAGTGCCGAGTTCGCATTATCGAGGTTGCGGGAGAACAAGCCTTAACTTATAGTGGTGCAACTGTGGAGAGTCGATTAATCGGGGGGGAGATTTAGTATGAGAATCAAGGCCTGTTTTATTTTGTTTCTGTTTTTTGGTGCGTTTGGCGTGTTTGCTGATTCAGAATCGGCATACGTGAGCACCGTGAACGGTGTGTCGAATGCGGTCCCGAAGGGTTATGTGCCGCCCTTGGTCAGTAATGGCAGTCTCTGCATGTTGGTCGATTATCAAGGGGGGGCAAACGCAGCGCAGTTATGTCAACATGACGCCGACTGTTTTTTGGGCCGGGCGCCGCTATGGACCGCCCAAGGATCAGCTCATTCCTTTCGGCCGTTTTGAGACGGACGTGTTTGTTGGCGGAAAGCGACTGGCAACGCCTGCGAAATGGTCGCAGACGCTGGACACGAAGTTGGCGTTGGTGAGTTGCCGCAACGAATATGACAACGGGCTTGTGGTGGAGACGTCCGCATTCACGCCGCTCTCGCGCGATTTGGTAGTGGTCAAGAAACGGGTTTCCTCTCGTCATGCCGCCGTTCGCTCAGCCCGGTTAACCTTTACTTATCGGTTTATGGATAAGGGGAACGAGAACCAGCCTCCGCGCCGCGTGACGGATGTCGGCGTTTGGAATGAGGCGACTCGAAACGCGGAGTTTCGGTTTTTCGCCGATGCGTATCGTCCTTGTGAAGGTGTCGTATCCGTTTTTTCTGACAAGCCTGTAACCGCCCTGATCGACAAACAGATCGTGGCGTTGACCTCTGAGCTCGCGTTTGAGCCCGACACCCCCGTTGAACTTACCTTTTATCTTCTTTTCGCGGATTCAATGGATGGCAAGGACTATGCGGAACGCGCGTCAAAACTACAGGCGTTCGTGTTACGCGAAGGATACGACGGCCTGTTTGCTGAGCATCGAAAGGGATGGGCCGCGTATTGGGATGAATCCTATGTGTCTTTACCTGATGCGAAGTTGGCGAAGGCCTATAATACGGCGCAGTATCACCTGCGCGCCAATGCGACACAGTGGTCGTTCCCTGTCGGTATCTTCAGCACGCACTGGGCAGGACGATTCTTCGGCTGGGATGAAATGTTCTGTTATCAGGCCTTGATCAGCAGTAATCATCGCGATATCGCTCGTCGAGGCCCTGAATTCCGTCATGCGGGATTAAAGACGGCACTTTATCGTGCGGCACATTACGGCAAGGCGGGAACGTACGGTGCGCGTTATCCGTGGGAAACACTGGAGGATGGCGCCGAAGCCGCGCCGCCCGGTTTCTGGATGGAGCATGTGTTCCATATGTCCAATATAGCGTTGGCAGCATGGTTCCAGTGTCTCTATACCGATGACATGACGTATCTGGAAAAGATCGGCTATCCAGTGATCAAAGAGTGCGCACGGTTCTTCCTTGCCAATATGATTTATGAAGCGCCTGACGGCGGCATGTTCGTCGGTAAGTGCACCGACTTAGAGCGCTTGGGCCCTGCCAAGATTAATCCGTTTATGACCTCCTGTGGCGCGATCTATACGTTAGAGGCGGGGGCTAAGGCGGCGTCTTTGTTGAAAGCCGATCATGTCGAAGCTGCGGCTTGGCAGCATGCGGCGGAAAAATTGCGAGAGTCGCTGCCGCGGGAAAACGATCGGTATGTTCCGTATGCGGGATGCAAGGAAGAGAGCGTCGCATCGTTGGGAGGCCTCTTCCCGTATCCCGTGTTTGATGAGACAAGCCGCCTGCAAAAGAATGCCGTATACAACTACGTCGAAAACGGACGAGCCTTCGGCAATATGTATCAGATGGGGAAATCCGTGTGCGCGTGGTATCTGGGCTGGATGGCGGCGGCGCTTGCGGACTTGGGCGATAAGACGGAACCGGCCAGAATGCTCGACGAGGCGGCATCCGGTGCCGGCTGCTTCGGCGAAATGTTTGAAATCAATGAAGCGAGCGTTTCTCGCACGCCATGGTTTTCTACCGCTTCGGGCAACATCGTCTATGCGTTGAACCAGATGCTTGTGCAGAGCAGGACCGATCGGATTATGATTGCTCAAGGTGTGCCTGCCGCATGGCAAAACTACAGTTTCAGGTTGGCGTGTTACGGCGCGTTGGCGTTGGACGCGGTTGTGAAGGATGGGCAGCTTAGCTCGTTGATCATGCTGCCGGACGACGGAACGCGCGAATATGAAAGAATATTAGTGGTTCCCGAAAAACTGATAGACACGTCCACGTTGAATAAAGTTCTCGTTTCAGACGTTAAGGTTGAAAACGGGAATCGCATTCTTTCGATTCGGTTCAAAGGGCTATCCCAAGTGATCGGTCAACGGCAGAAATGAGTCGTTTTTTCGCGGTTATCCGGATAAAAGGGGAGAGATGATGAAGACAGATGGCATTAAATGGATGGTGTCGGCCATGGCGGCCGTTGTGACGCTGAATGGTTTCGCGGCGAATCCTTCAGCGATTTATATTCAGCGCACGATGAAGGCGTTGGAAGAGTCGACGGCTGAAAAACCTGCCTGCGTGCGGGTGCTGTTTTACGGGCAGTCGATCACCGCTCAGGCGTGGACGCAGACGGTCCAAAAGCAGTTGCAGACGCGTTATCCAACGGCCAAGTTCGAATTTCGAAACGCGGCGATCGGCGGCTATCAGTCCGATGTGCTGATCCGTACGGCCGACCATGACCTGTATCCATGGTATCCCGATCTGCTGTTTTTTCATGTTTACGGTCCAACGGACAAATACGAGGAGATCATAAAGCGCGTACGCGAGCGCACGTCAGCCGAAATCGTGCTTTGGACAAGCCATCTCAGCGCGAATGAAAAGGTGGATGTGCTGCTCAAACAGTATGACGCGCGTTCGCTCAAAATCCTGGAAGTGGCGGACAAGTACCACACGATGAAGATCGATCTTCGCAAGAAGTGGTGCGACTATTTGACTTCGCACAATCTCGCGGTGACCAATCTGTTGTCGGATTCGGTTCATCTTAAGCCCGCGGGGTGCGACGTATACGCGACGTTCATCGGTGAGGAATTGGTTCGTGTGCGGGGAACATGCGGCGATGCGGCAACATCCGGCTCGATTGCGACAATTGAGGCGGATGGCCCGGCCGTGAAGAAAGATGTGGACGGACGCCTGACGCTGACGTTCACGGGCAATCGCGTGGTGGCGGTCTCGGATGGCACGGGGATTCAGGGGGCCAAGGCCCATGTGTTGCTCGACGGCCAGCCTATGGACGGCGCGAAAGAGCTGTGGGCCATTTCTCGCCCGAGTGTCGGCCCCGCAGGAATCTGGATGCCTGCGGTCAACAATATCGGGTTCGATAGGGCTCCGGTCGAGGAGAGTTGGACGCTGACTTGCCTGCCCGACTCCACGCCTGACGGTAAAAAGATTCATTATGCGCTACACGGAAGCGTCACGGGCGACGATGGCGAGGGGTGGAGCACCGGGCGTTTCGTGTCGCGTTCCGGACGGGCGATAATCGAGCCGTCTGATTGGCGCGTGGCTTGGACGCTGGGATATAAGAAAGCGACGCTTCCCGAGGGATTCAAAGTAACTTGGAAATCGTATCCGATGTTTACCCGCGTTTATGAGGTGAAACCTGCCGATACGCATACGTTGCTGGTGCAGGGGTGCACAAGTCAGACGCATACGTTGACACTTGTTCCCGAAGGCGGGTCATTGGGAATTCGCGCTTTTGTGGTGTATACACCGCCGAAATCGTGAGGCGTATCGGGGAGAAGGCGTGGCTTCTGCTGGCCGGATGGACGTTGCTGCTGCTCGTTCGTGTTGATTGATAGGGAATCGAGAGAAAGGGTGTGACATGATGACTCAATTTGGACGGTTGGGCGTATTGGCGATCAGTGTGCTGATTGGGGGGTGGCCTATGGTTGTAGCGCAGGCATACGCCTTGACGGATGGCAATATGGAAGTCGCTGTCGACGCAAAAGGGTGCCTGACCTCTCTCAGGAATGTTTCAACCGGCCAGGAATATGCTTCAGGAAAACCCATGTGGCGACTCTATTTCGACCGTAAGGACGGTGAGAAGGAGATTCAAGTGCTGGGCGCTGAGAACGTGCCCGAGATCAAGCAGGAGGGGGGGGCGGATCGAACTGCGGTACGGTACGCTGAAAGCGCGTGGGGCTGATTTGAAAATGCGGTTGACGCTGACCGTACGGATTGAGGGTGGCTTGGTCCGCTTCGGTTCCGAGATCTCGAATGACGAGCCGCATACGATCATCCGCGAGCTGCACTTTCCGTTGGTGGGGGACTGTCGTCTGGCGGAGGGGGATAAATTGCTTACGACGTTTTCAGGCGGACAGCTTTTCGCCGACCCCTTGAAGCGTATCGTCGCAGTGGGCAACAACCCGCCCTATATGGCACCGTCGCAGTATTACCGGCAGATGGATCTGAAGTATCCGAGCCACACGTGGGGGAACTGCTTCGCGTTTGCGGGCGAGACGCAGGGGCTGTACTTCGGCAGCCACGATCCGACGTTTCAGGATACGTGGCACGGGCTGCGGGTATACCCCGACGAGGCCGGCGCGTTTACGATGCTGGAGGCTGGACTCTACAAGTACCCGAATTGTGTGGCGGGTCAATCCTGGTCTTGCGATGCGAACGTGATCGCGCCGTATAGTGGGAGTTGGCACCAGACGTCCAGAATCTACAGGAAATGGGCCGACACGTGGTGGCATCAGCGTGAGGTGCCGCGTTGGATACGTCTGATGAAAGGGTGGCAACGCGTCATCTTTACGCATCAGTACGGCGAGCGTTTTTTTCGTTTAACGATCTGGACGGACGCATGAGAAAGGCGGGTGAGAGTGTCGGTGTGGAGTCTGTGCTGGCGTTCGCATGGTGGAAGAGCGGAATGGATAACGGTTATCCGGATTCCTATTGGATGACTGACACGGCGCAGGGCGGTGATGCCGGTTGGACGTCAGCGATCGGCTCTTTCCGCAAAAACGGCGGTCGGCTGTTGCTCTACTTCAACGGTAAACTGATCGATGAGGAGAGCGACTTTTATCGGAAGGGGGATGGGAAGAAGATTTGTTACCATGATAACTACGGTGCTGAGTATACGGAACAGTATCGTTTTAAGGGAATGGGAACTTTCACTGGCCACTATAACGCGCGGACGTTTGTGGTCGCCAATACCCGTAACCCGATGTGGCGGAAGCGGCTGCTGGCAATGGCCGACCGCGCGATCGCGTTTGGCGCGGACAGCGTTTTTTACGACCAGTTGGGGTATTGCGAACCTTCGACCGATTGGAATACGAGCGGCGAGTTTCCGATCCCGAATACGCGGATCATGGCCGACAAAGCAGACACGTTGAAGGCGATTCATGACCATTTGGATGCTCAGGGCAATCCGGATTTCGCGCTCGGTACAGAGTGCTTCACGGATGTCACGGCCCAGCAGGTGGACTATATTCACAACATCACGAGTGCGACGGGCTATGGCGCTTTTACTGAATGGGGCCGCTATACCTTTCCCGAGGTCGTCATTTCTGATCGCGAGATCCGTGACGACACGGATATTTTTCGTCGTGTGAACCATGCGATGCTGAAAGGCCTGCGGAGTGACATTGAGATTTATCGTTGCCGGGACCTGATCGACAAGACGCCAAACTATCAGCGTTATCTGGCGAAGGTCAACCGCTTGAAAGACAAGTATGCGGAGTTGCTGTTGCTGGGACGCTATATCGATACGGACGGCATTGAGAACGGCAACCCTAAGGTCGCGGCGCGCGGTTTTACGAACGGGGACCGTTTGGCGGTTGTGGTGACGCAGAGTGCGGAGCGGACGGCACAGACCCGCATCCGCGTTCCGGGATATGCGTTCGTCGAGCCCGACAGCGTGGGTGAAATGAAGGTCGAGCCCGCAACGGACGGCGGACAAATGGTCCAGGCAGGCCGTGATGGGATCGCGGTGTTGATTTTTAAGAGACCGTAGGGGTGAAAGGGGG
>CAZTDL010000075.1:0-11026 GCA_964612775.1 uncultured Lentisphaeraceae bacterium | reverse complement strand
AATCATCACGCCGTACACGCCGGCAACCGGAAGCAACGCAAAGAGGAAGGGTGCCCGGCCCTCGTGCTTCAGTCCGAACATTTCGCAACCGATGAAACCGCATGCCAACATCTGCATGACCACCGTCGTGAACCCGATCGTCCCCATTCCGAAACCCAACAGCAGCTGCGTTAAAAAAACGCCGGCCTGATCATTGCCGAGCACCTTTCCCAACGAGGGCGCCAGAACGGGAATAACCTGACGGATATCCGACAGGACCCTTCCAGCCGTCCCCTCCGCAGGTCCCAGCGTATTGGCCACCGCAATTATCATAAAGGTCGTTGCGAAAACGAACGGCACCAGCATGCCTGAAAACAGGTCGAAATAGGCCAGTTCCTGTTGACGTTTGTCCCACCCCTTGCGCAGAAGCGAATACGGATAAAGAAAAACCATATTCAAACCGAGCGCGGCAGCAAGTCCACCCACGATCGGAACAACCGCCCGAGAGTCGATGCCGCCGTCCAGCAGATCGCGGACAAACGTCACGCCCGTGATTCCCCGAAGGAAGGGCATCAGCCGGATACCCGTGCTCAAGGCGACGAACGCGAATGCGAAGACGATCCCCCAGACCATGATTTTTGTCGCCTGCTCGAAAATCCGCACGCCTTTGGAGCCGGATTGGTAAAGCCAGACAACCCGACAGGCGCACGACAGTAGGCACGCGCCGATCATCGTACGACCGACAGTCGAGCCGAACTCACAGCCGAAAGCCTGTCCGACCGTGATCACGCCGTTCGCCGTTAACCCGTATTGAGGAAAATGCCACACCATTGTACCGACCAACGCGCTGATCCCCCACAGAATGGCCAGAGACGGATGGATCCGCCGTCGGAAGGATTCGTACGGACGTTCGCCAGTGCTGCAAACCAACTTTGCGATCGCAGCCAGAACGAAACAGCCGGACAGAATCGCAATCGGGTTGATCCACAGCAGTTCATACCCCATCAACGCCCCGTAAAGCACGCACGACGCAATGCTGCTCGCACCCAGCGTCATCGCACTCTGCATATAGCCGGGACCGCAGAGTTTCATGTATCCCAACATCCGCCTCAGAAAAGGCGGCCCCTTCACATGCGGCCCGCGTTCGGTTTCGCTCACGCTTCGTCCCCCTTTTGAGGCATGTCATACCATTTCGGGTCGCGCGCGGGGTCACGTAGCCGACGCAGCCAAGACACGCCGCGACGGGTTCCGTCCGAATCCCCTTCCGCAAACGGATTTTCCGCGTCGAACACCTCTTTGAACGTTTCATCTATTTTTTCAGGGTCCTCGCCCGCTTCGATCCGCCCCATCGCCTCCTGCACCTCTTTGTTAAAGCGCAGTCCGCCCGCTGAAGCCAATTCCCGCATCACCTTGACCGCTTCGCGCGGATCGGCACCGTCGTCGGCCATCGCCTGCAAACGTTCCGTCAACTGCGCCGCAACCTCATCCATGCGGTTCGCGCCGCCCTCAGAAGCTTCGCTACCCGGCTCTTGCACCGCGCCACGCATGATATACGCGAACGAAGAGACCTCACGTCGGAGAGCGGCCCCGCATCTCGGACAGACGGGGACGGTCTCCGTATCAACACGCGCAGCCCGAAACGTAAAAACCGCATGACACGGTCCACAGTAAAACTCGTAAAGCGGCATCTTTCTCTGCACCTCCCTGTTAGCGCCCTTATTATATCGAATGACGCCGAACTTTCCTAATCGTAAACGGCGTTCTCTTCGCCTATACTGGATTCTATCTTTCCCGTACACGGAGACCGAGTCGATGGCACACTCGCAACATCCATTTTTCTTAACCGTCAACGGACGCGCGTTGTCCGCAACCTGTTTTCTGCCGACGACGGTCTGCGGCGCTGCGCTTTTCATTCCTCCGTTTGTTGAGGAGCGGAAAGGCGCTCTCCCCGTTTTCGTCAGGACGGCTCGTTCACTCGCCGAGCAAAATATCGCATCCCTTCTTTTTGATTTCAGCGGCTGCGGCGATTCGGAAGGCGCGTTCGAAGAAATGCCCCCGGAATTTTTCGACGCAGACTGCGAAGCGGCTTGGGCGTGGCTCAAAAAAGCTTTCCCTTCCGTACCTTGCGCGTGTTTAGGCGTGAGAACAGGAGCCTTACTGGCGATCCGATTGTCCTCGGTGCATCCGGAGGTCGCCGCCCTCGTTTTGTGGGCACCTGTCAGCGGGCCGGACTTTGTCCGTCAGCTTCTGCAACGCCGCATGGTGAATGACATGGTCGCCTACGGGAAAGCGCAAGAAAGCCGGACGTCGCTCGAAGCGCGTCTGCAACAGGGCGGAACCGTCGATCTTGACGGCTATGCCTTTTCCGGGGCGTTCTATGCCTGGTTGCAGAAGCTTGTCCCTCAAGCGGCGCACGTTCCCGTTTGCGTCAGCTTTGGCGGACATGACGCCAAGACCGCCAACGCGTGCGCCCGCGAGACGACGGGAGCTTCCGTGCTGACCTTGCGTTATCCGCCCTTCTGGAACACGGTCGGGCATGTCGACCTCACCCCGCTCATCACCGCGACGGCTGAATGGCTGGTCCAGCGGCTGGCCGGCCTCCCCTCTCTCGCCGCAGCCTTGCCGCCGCTGAGCGCAAAAAGCTCTTTCTCCGAATTTATATCGCCCGAAAATTCGGTTTCGCCCCGGATGGCAACCGACATGCCGAGGGGAACGCCCAAAGCCGGCGTGATGTTTTTGCACGGATGGTCTGGAGACCGTACGGGGCCCCACAGGCTTTTCGCGCGCTTTGCGCGAGCACTCGCGCAAGACGGCTACCTCTGCATGCGACCGGACTTCACGGGACGCGGACTGAGCGACGGCGATGCCTCAGTTGCCTCAATCGCCCAGATGTCGGAAGACGCGCAAGCGACCTTTGACACGCTAAGAAAACGATTGTCGCCCGGCACGCCGATCATCGTGGTCGCCATCTGTTCGGGCTGTAAGGTCGCCATCACCTTAGCCGCGCGGAATCAGGAAATCAGCAAGCTGCTGCTTTGGTCCGCAGAATCCATGGGCGATCTCCGAAATCCTGCCACGGGGTTTCGCAAAACGGTGACGATGCTGATCACCTATGCGCGGAAGCTGTCGCGCCCGGAGACTTGGAAGAAGATTCTGAGCGGAAAGATCCAAACAGGGCTGGTGACGCAAGCGCTTGTGAAACAAGAGACAAGAAGCACGGCGGAGGCCGAATGGGAAAACGGCATTCTGAACCGATTCCAAACCTATCGTCATCCGATCTGCTTCGTTTTCGGCGGCTCAGACCCCGACGCGAACGGATCGCATCGCGCCTACGCGCTGTATTGCCGTAAGAACGGCATCCCGAGCGTTGCGCACACCATCGCCCACGCAGGCCACAGTTATTACAGCGAGCCGTGGACGCAAGCCCTGATCGGCATCAGTCGCACGTTCTTATCGGAACACTGACGTTCGGCACCGAAGCAGAAACCGGCCCCGCTGCACCGCCCATCGGCGGCGTCATCACCCAGGCGCAGGTCCTTGCCCTATGCGGGCACGGTATTAGAAGCCCAGATTGAAACCGATCAGGAAGCGATGATCGATATAATCCCTGAGGGCCATGACGCTGGCATCCACAAAGATATCGAGGTTCTTGTACAGCTGTTTGTTATACGTGGACAAAACGCCCCACGCGAAATCCCAATCGGACGCGCCGCTCAACCCGGCGTCTTCCGTCCTGCGCAAAGGCCGCGCCTCTTCGCGTTGCAATCCGCCCAAGAAATCCAACCGGTAGGAATATCCCTGCCACACCTGCTGATATCTGATGACGGCCATGGCACGCTGATCCCAATAGGGCGTCCAATAATAATCGCAGGGGTCGCTGGACGAGACGGTTGACAGATCAAGGCCCAGCCAGACCCCCATATCCGGTATCGTTTCCCAGAAGGAATCGGCTTGCAGATAGAACAAGGCGTTGTCGTCCTCGTAATTCCAATATTGGGCGCGCATTGTCGTATGCCATGAGTCGGAAGGTTTCCAGCGGACAACCGTGCCTGCCGAGTCGGACTCGATCTTCTTAACCGCAGAAGTGACGAGATCACGCGCGTAGAACACATACAGATTCAAGTCATCCCGCGGCGACCAACTGACAGCCATATCGCCGATGATCGAGTTCTCGTCGTCCTCAAACTTAAACGTGCCGCTGCCGGGCGTATCCTCGAAACCGGCGTTCATCATCTCTTCTTTGCTCTGATCGAGATCAAACTCGGCGATTCCCAGCGATCCCGAAAAGGTGACGCCACTGGCTGTGCGATAGGAGAGGCGGCCCCTCATCTCACGTTTGAGCGCCTTATACGTATAATAGGTCAGGTCGTCCTGATCATAGGCGATCGCATTCCAGCGAGGACGGATACGCTGTTCGATACGGCTCTCAAAATACTCGGCCGAAAGCAGCAGATTCTTATTCAGGTTGAGCCCGCCGCGGCCGCCATACCTCAATATTTCAAACTGATCATTGGCTTTTGCATGCGAGACCTCTCCGCCGACAAACGGATGAGAGAGATAAACCCACGGGTCGGCATTGCCCTCTTGGAACGTGTTGACACGCTCATATTCCGTGACATCAGACTCCTCGCCCGGGACCCGCTCACGCGTCGCGGGATCAACCGCTATCGTGACATCGCGTTCCGTCTGCAGAGTCCGCATGCCATGTGTCGGCGCGGTCTGCCCGCCCCCCGCCGTACTGGCAACCGCCACGGAAGCGGACGAGAGCAACGGGCTCACATCACGCCGCGGACGGTTACGGAAATGCGCCCGCACCTCAACCGTGATCTTGCGGCAGAGGTCTTCGGGATATCCGTCGCGTTTCAAGAGCGTCAACATATCCTCAGCCAAATGGGGTTTATTCATGAGGAAAGCGATCTCGACCCGCATGCGGCGGGCCATGAACACCGGATGATTCTCATAAGCGTGGTTGACCACATCGGCGCCTTCGTCAAACCAGTTCGGCTCGTAGCGGCGGGCCTGCATCAGGTTATCGCCGACAGTCGTATAACCGCTCGCCCCCTGCACAAAGCCAACCTTGTAACTTCTGGCGGCTTCCGAAAGAATGCTCAGCGTCGGATTACGCAAGAGCGACAGGTTGCAGGCATTGTCCTGACCGACATCCCCATACGGATAGGCGACCATAGCCACCGTACTGTCGTTTTCGCCCATCTGTTTCCTCAGGATCTTGCGGCTTTCGCGAAACTCGTGACGCATTCGCTTGTCCCATTCGTTCATCGATTCGAGCCGATCCTTCTGCGGCAGCCAAACGCGATTCGGCAAATTCCAGCGGAGATCTTTTCCCTCTTTGTCGACCGCGCTCTCCTCATGCGCGCCATAAAGATGGCTTCCGATCACCCACGAACCGTCCGCGGCATATTTGGCGATCTCCTCCCAACCCGCCACGGACGGCGTATACTCCTTCGGCGACTTCGTTATCGCAAACATGCCGAACGGGACACCGAGCTCCTCGGCCACAGGAGTGGCCAGCGTGAATGCGGAACGCAACCCATCATCGAAAGTGACCGCCACAACCTTCATGGGGCGTACAGGATCATGCGACTTCTTGCCGGCTTTGAACTTACGCTCCCCCGTAATCCCGTAACGCACCTGATCGATCAGGCGTGCGGTCCACGGCACAGTCTCGGCATCGTCTTTCATTTCGGGGTCTGCGCGGCGGATCTCGCCCGCAGGAAGTCCGACGATGGACGGGATATCTGCCGGAGAAACAAACATGAAGCCTTCTTTCTTCAGCGCGCTCAGCTGCTCATACAATCGGCGGACCGAGGTCACGGGGACCCAATCGCTCTCCGTCATGCCATGATACAGCAACGTCATCACGCATCCCTGTTCCGCCGCAGCCTCCATGCGGTCCAAAGCCTTGAGCGCATCATTATAGGCCCCACGCGCCATAAAAAGCCGGGTTTCATAATAATACCGCATCGGATCAGTCGGATCGTAATTCGAAAAACGGTCATGCAAGATCTGTTCGGCATCGTCAAACCGAAGCTCCGCAATCGCGATTTCAAACAGGACCTGCTTGGCCCGAACATTGTGGCGGTTGAATTTCTCCAGCACCCGAACCGCCCATTTCTTGCCTTCGGCATACCGTTTGACCTCAAGGCACCGTTCGGCATAGAGAACAAGCGTGTTGACATCGTCAGGGTTCTCATCGATCGCCTGACGGATCTGGTCCAACACATAAGACATCGTATAGAGTCCCGGCTTGCGCTTGTTGAGCACGAGGCAGCGGCTGGCCAGACGCACCCGCAATTTACCCCGCAACCTGACGTCCTGCGTCGCATCGATCAGTTTCTGAAGCCGCACCACGCTCAACTCGGTCATATCGCTGATTTCGGCGATATCCGCGCGCAGCGTCATGGCCCGCACATTCGACTTGTCGAGCGCCAAAACATCCAGGCACAATTGATCGGCGGCTTTCAGCTCGCCCACCCGCATTTCCAGCGCGGCCTGATCCATCATCGAGCCCACATTCCCGGGCAATTCCGTGTTGACGTGTCGAAAGATGGCGACAGCCTCATCATATTCCAGTTTGTAGATCAAGAGATTCGCCAAATTGATCTGGATGTCTAACCGATCCGGCTCCTCTTTGATCAGCTGCCTGAAAATCGTCTCGCCCTCTTCCGGCCGCTCCAGCCGCAACAAGTTCTGCGCATACCAGAAACGCAAATCGAAAAGGTCGGGCTTCAATTGCAGCGCTTTACGGAAATGGCGGTCGGCGGCGACATAGTCTTGATTCATGACGGCCGCCTGCGCCAACAGGTTGTACGGCATCCACGCATCCGGCATCAGCTGCTGAAAATACTCCCAAAGACGCAAAGCCTTGGGCTGGTCGCCGGTCCGGATATAAGCCCAAACCAAACCTTCCCATCCGGCCTGCAACGACGGGTCCACCCGCAGCGACTCCTCCAAAAAAGGGATGCACTCCGCGTACTTTTCTTCCTGAAACAGCATCAGACCATGGTAGAGCAAAGCGGCCGGAATCGTCGTGTCGACATCTTTAGCCCTCGCGAGAGCGAGTGCCTCGTCTATTGCGGTCCGATCAAGCGTCTTGCTGCTATCGCTCAGAGGGAAGGTGCTTTTGGTCTCCACGGACTTCGTCTGAGCCGACGCGGCCACAGCGGTGAAAAGCAATAAAACGACCCGCATGCGCAGCCAAAAGGATCTTCCCATATCCCCTCCCGTATTCAAGAACATCCTCTTATTTCCAATAGGTTTGCACCAACGCCTGAGCCACGCGCTGAGCGCCGGGATTGGTTAAATGAATGCCGTCCACATCGCGCACCGTCAGCGCCGCGCCGTTCGGAGCCATCATATACAGCGAAAAGGTTCCGGGCTTACGCGACAACAGCGGCCGCATGTCGTACAGAACGATCTTATCCTTACGGGTTTCGGCTGTCGCTTCGCGAATGAAAAGGGTGTTTACGAATTGCGCATACGCCTGCTGCACGGGCGCCTTCATATCAGGCAACAAGAGCCAAATGATCTTGTGGGCACCGCCCTTGATGAGTTCATCCATAATGCGCCCGACGCGCAGCGCGTATTCTTTTTCCCATTCCGCCGAGCCGAACTGCACCACGCGCCCGGTGCTGTCTTTGAGCGCCTGCCGGTCATTCGCGCCAAGTGTCACCACCACGATTGCAGGCTTATACTCGCTCATCAAAGACTCAACCTTGGCGAACCAGTCGAAAGCGTCCATACGGGCTAACCCGGAGGCCAACGAGGAATAGCTCGATGCGGGCTGAATGCCGGAAGCCTTCAGTTCCTTTTCCATCGCGACACCCAGAAGCCGCATCATGGAGTCGCCGATCATCAGCACGGGCACCTTTTCAGCCGCACTCGAAACACGGGGCGCCACGACGCAAATGCAGGTCAACAACACACTCAGGAAAAAACGCTTGCACATATTCTCACCTCACTTTTTCGACAACTTATTGAGCCAAGCGCCCAACGTCATTTCCGTCCATTCCCTCAGGCGAAAGAGTCCGGAAGACCGCGATACGCGCTCGACAGGGCTCAACACGGCCACCCAGAAATCATGCGTCCGCCCATATTCCAAACGCATCGCGCTCTTGTACATGGAAACACCGTTCAAGAGTACCATAAGCGTGAAAAAGACTCCTACACAAAAACAGGCCCGTTTCACAACAATCCCGCCGTTGTGCGGATTGTCATAAATGTCGCTTTCATGTTCCATGCCAGACCTCCGTTAGAACTGGAAATAGATGAAGGGAGACACGCCCGTAGGCCCCATGCCCAATATCATCGTCAGGATCACCGCAGCGACCGCGCCTTGTATCCATCCCGGCCAGCGGCTCACCACGTTCCAGACAGGCCGGAGACGTTCGCCATCCAGAAACTGCAAGAGAAAACCGATCCCAAGCACCCAAACGGCCGTCACGGAAAAAAGCTCGCAGGGCCCATTCCATCGGCACAGACCTCGCAACACGTCGCCCGCGACCGACAGGTTGCTGGCGCGGAAAAGGATCCATGAAAAACAGACAACCTGGAAGATCCAGATTCGCCCCAGAACAGCCAGGAAGAAAGGCGTATGCGCCGATGGTTTTTCAGGCAGTCCGAGCGCGTTTCTGACAACGCGCTCCAAAGAGAGATAAACGCCGTGAAAAGCCCCCCACAGAACAAACGTCCACCCGGCGCCATGCCACAATCCGCCCAGCAGGAATGTCAGGAGCAGATTCACGCGCGTGCGCATCCGACTTCCCCGTGACCCGCCCAACGGAATATACAGATAGTCGCGAAGCCATGTGGAAAGAGAAATGTGCCAACGTCGCCAGAACTCCTGCAGCGTCACCGCAAAATACGGCGCATGGAAATTGATGGGGAAATGAAACCCGAGCAGCAGCGCGCAACCGATTGCGATATCCGAATAGGCGGAGAAGTCGCAATAGATCTGGAGCGCATAGGCATAAACCCCCAACAGAATATCCCCGCCGCCATAGGCTTCAGGCATCGCAAAAACAGGATCGGCCAAGTGCTCCGACAGCCAGTTGGCGACGACCATCTTCTTGAACAGCCCTCCCATGATCAACGTTGCGGCACGCCCCGTATCCAAGCGTACCGACCGGTCGGGGAAAACCGCCATTTGGGGTAAAAGCGCGGATGCCCGCACAATGGGCCCCGCCACCAATTGCGGAAAGAAGGCGAGATAGTTCGCAAAGTCCAACGCCGACCGCGCCACCGCCGTCTTCCGCCAATAGACATCCGCCACATAACTGAGCGCCTGAAACGTGTAGAAGGAGATGCCGACAGGCAGCACGATTCTCTCAATGAAAGGCAACACCCGCTCTTGCAAACCAATCAATTGTGCCGTGGTGCCCAGCCAGGAACAGAGCGGCACGGCCAAGGGCACCATCAATCGCGTAAACAGGAACCCCGTATATTTGAATATCCCCAAGACCAACAGGTTGGCGGCGACCGTCAGCGCGACCAGCTTCCGGCCGGTCTTCCGATCACCCGCCCTGTCGATAAGAACAGCCGCGCCGTGATTCAGCAACGCCGAGGCCAGCAACATGAGCGCAAACTTCCAGCTCCAGTAACCATAGAAAAACAGACTCGCGCCCAACAGCACGATTTTCCGCGTGAGAGGAAAACGCACAAGCCCCCAGTGCAACGCAAAAACGACCGCAAAAAAAAGCGCGAAGACCGTTGTCGGGAAAAGCATAGGGCTTCCTTATTCAACCGATTTCGGCGACTGCGAAGGCGCGGGTCCGCTCACTTCCTTTGCGTCCCCGAATTTGGCCCGCACCTTCTGCCAAAACGACATCTGATCCGTTTGCTCTTCCTTCGGCTTTTCAAGGGAAGACGCTTTTTCAACCGCGCCGGTGACCGTTCCTGCCGCCGAAGCAGAAAACCGATCGCCCGTTTTCAAAGCCGAGGAAACGACATCGTTCGTCTGCAGAAGAGCGGCATGCGGCCGCGCCTCGGCCGCCGCCGCGTTCGTCACCGCGGCGACGAACGAAGTGACGGCCGCCGCAGGAAGCTTCACGGATTCCTCTGCCGGAAGCGCCTTGGGAGGCTCTGGAAGCGTCACGGGAACCTCGGGCGGCACCGTTGCGGGCGTCGGAGGAAGAGCGACCTTAATGACTTTCATTTCATCCGCATGCGACTCGGAGGCCGAGATAGACCGAAAACCGAGAGGCATCACGACCAGTCGGGGCTCAACGCTCTCGCGACTAGCTTTTGAAAGGGTTCGTGTCCACTTCTGATATGACGTGACGGGAACCTGCCATCCGTCTTTCACGGGGTGCAGCAACAGGCTCCCCCGCTGAATCTCGCGCACCTCCGCCTTTACCAGCTTGTCCAGACGGGCCGATTCCTGATCCGCATTCCACTCATTCCCGTCGCCAGAGGTGGGCCAGTATGACTCCTCTTGCTGAAGCACGATAAAGTCAGCCATGGTCGTCTCCAACACTTTCTCCATCTTGGCAAACCACGCCGCATCGGGCATGGTCCGCACACGCAGGATCAAGCCCGGCAACCTGTGTTTCAAGATCAGTTCGACCAAATGTTCAGGCAACGTATTGGAAAAATAGGCCAAATCGACCACCGGCATCAGACGCAGCCGATGGTACGTGCAGAACATTTTGAACATGGCCAGCTCAATTTCGGGTTCCGAAGGGACCGTGCCGTCCGGCAACTGGGTGAAGGCGACAGGCGCCACGGCAGACAGGTCCCGAACGTGAAGACGCACAAGATCCAACGCCGCCTGCGTATCGAAGTTGAACAGACGGGGAATAAACAGAACGGTGGGGGAAAGCGGACCGCACTCGATGCGCGCAATCCGGGCACGGGCCATACCGAGCTCAGGCGAAAACGGGGCGATACTCCACCAGCCGTAACAGACGTCTTGCGGAATGACCAGCGGCGTCATGAACACCGGTTTGCCGTTGACGTAGCCCACGGTGCCATCGCCACGGACTTCCAGACGCAGACGGACCGTCCCCGGCGGACGCAGCCAAGGACGACT